>UQXM01000066.1 GCA_900545035.1 uncultured Fusobacterium sp.
CTCTATCCAACTGAGCTACAGAATCACTCAGATATTATATAATATTTTTCTTTTTTTTTGAAGTCTTTATTTTTCAAAACTTCCTTTCAGACCATAAATAAGATGTTTTTGTCCAAGTCCCCCAAGGAGTTTCATCTTATTAAAATAATCTGAAGCTAAACTGTGCCTGAAATTTATTTCGTTGCAGTATTCATAAAAATCTTTTATTTCATTCATAAAATGGCTGTCGCTTCCAAAAGTTATTCCCATATTATATTTTTTCTGAATTTCTTCTGCAACAGCATTTCTTGAATTTGGCAGAGCATGATTATGAATTTCTATCGCATCAACTCTTCCGATAATATTATAAATATAATCTTTGTTTTTGATAAAATTTTTCTGTGCCACTCCCGCTATATGAGGAATAGATTTGTAACATTCAAAATTTTCAAGTGCCCTCAGATAATATTCAATATCTTTTGTGGTTTTAGCCATTCTTATTTTACTTTTATTCGGCTCAACATACCCCTTATAAAAATATATCATATCGTCTTCCGAAGCAAAATAAACCAAAAGCTCAAAACCGTCGCAGCACCCAAGCTCCAGTCCCGGAACAACATTTATTCCCATTTTTCTCAATAAAATATTTCCTCCCACAGCATTATGGTCGGTTACCGCTATAAGATAGTTTTTATCTTTCAGATAATCCAATAAACTTTTGCTGCTGATAAAACCGTCTGAATAATTTGTATGAATATGCAAATCCACAAAAGTTTTATTTTTTCCTCTGTCAGTATAAAATCTTTTTAAAAATCCGTCTAAATTTTCCAAATTTCCTAAGCCCATTTTTTACCTCCCTAGATTACCGGAGATATCAACCTGCAGATTGACTCTTTTATCTGTTCTCTCATTTTTCTTTTTTTCATTATTTTATATTCAAGAGTTTTTGAGTTTGACACATCTTCAAAAAACATCTGTCTTAAATGTCCCACAAGCTCCAAATCATACACATTAAAATTGATTTCAAAATTCTGATACAAACTTCTGTAATCAAAATTGGCACTTCCGAAAGAAGCAACTTGATTATCAATTATTATCAGCTTACTGTGGAAAAATCCTTTTTCATATCTGTATACTTCTGCTCCCATTTCCAAAAGCTCAACAGCAAATCCTTGATTTGCCCAATATACAAAAGGGTGGTCGCCTACTGCCGGCATAATTATTTTTACTTCCACTCCCGAAAGAATTGCTATTCTCAAACAATCCAAAAGCAAATCATCGGGGACAAAATATGGCGTTTCAATATAAATACTTCTTTTTGCACTCATAATAAGATTTATAAAACAATCTCTTATTGTTCTTGTCTGATAATTGGGACCGCTGCTTATAATCTGCATAGCATTGATATGAAATTTTTCTTTGTTCTCCTCAATACTGTTTATTTTTTTCCGCAGCTGCCTGTCAACATCTTTAAGATTTACTCCTTTATGAACAAAATTCCACATAATATAAAATTCTCTGTCCGCATCAACCGCAATTTCTCCTGCAATTCTCGCTCCCGTATCTCTCCATGCTCCCAATTTCCCTCTTCCTATATATTCCTTTCCTATATTGAATCCTCCGGCATAAAGAACAAGACTGTCGATAATGCACAGTTTTCTGTGATCGCGATAATTTGCTCTCAAATTTCCAAATCTGAAAACAGGAAAATGGGAAGGGAAAAATGTTTTTACCTCTGCTCCTGCTTTCACAAGTTCTTTTATTCTTTTTCTCGTAATAATTTTTGTTCCTATACCGTCTTTTATTATTCTTACTTTTACTCCTGCTTTAGCTTTGGCAAGAAGCTCATCATATATCGTTTTTCCAAATTCATCATCATTAAAAATATAATATTCCATATTTATTGTTTCTTTGGCTTTTCTTATATCTTCAATCATCCTTTTGAAAAAGCTGTTTCCCTCTTTAAAAAAATATACATTGTTGAGGTAAGTAGCTTTGTTTCCCACAGAATTTGCAATATAGTTTACCAGTTTTGCTCTTTTTTCCACAAGCTGAACTTTGTAATGATTTTCTTTGTATATCTGTCTCAAAAAATTTCTTGTATAAAATTTTTCTGTTTTTCTTTTTTTATAAAATTTCATACCGAAAAACAAATATGCAATAAATCCGAAATACGATGTTAAAAGCAGAATAGTTATCCAAAACAAGGTATATACCGGTCTTTTTCTTTCAAAGAAAAGCACCACAGAAGCTAAAAGTATATTTGCGATAAAAATATAATCGCTCAGTAAATGTAAAATCTGCTGTAACATATAACCCTCCTTTTGACAGCTATTTATAAAGTTCCTGCTGTTATTATTATACCTCATTTTTTTCAATAAAGCAGAAAACTTTTATAAATTTAGTCGGATTTTTTTATTATTTTGTCAGCAAATATATATTTTTTAATACTCTTGAAAAATCCCTTAATTTAATATATACTTATAATGAACAACTAATTTAACAAGCGAGGTTATTATATGAGCTTTTTTGAAAAACTTGACTTAGATAAAAAACTTAATATATGTACTGGCAATTTTTTTGAAAAATCTAATGGGTTTCCAAGCAGAGACGGTCTTGCTGAAATTTTGACAAATCATTTTAAATTTGCAAATGTAAAAAACTTTGATGACAGACATTCTCTGTTCGGAGTGAGTCAAAGTTTTGTAGACTCTGTTATCGGAACCAAACAGTCTTTATATAAAAAATTACAAGGAGTATATGAGTACAAAAAAAGCAGCAACAACTATCTTGACACACTTATACAGTCAAATCTTGTGGCTGCCGTTATCAGCACCAGCTATGATTCTTCCATTGAAGAAAATCAAAATGTAAAAAAAATAATTCCTTATGACAAAGAAATTTTTACCGACGGGAAAATAAGACTTTATAAAGTTTTGGGAGATTTTTCTTCTTTTGATAACTGCGCAATAACAGAACAGGATTTTAAAAGATTGAAAGTTCTTCCTTTTTATACTATGTTTTGGGAAAGTATCAGACAAGAGATGAAACACAGAAGCACTATTTTTCTGGGTGTGGATTTTGATGATTCGGATTTCTTCACGATTATGGATTTTATTTTAAGTAAAAATTGTGAAGACATCAAACCTATGTATGTGATTACTTCAAATTCTATTCTCAGCTCAAAAGTGATGGAATTTTTCAACAAATACAACATAAAAGTTTTGGTTTCCAATGAATATGAATTTTTCAGAGGACTTAAAGAATATACAGGAAATTCAAATATTAATTTGGATATCATGTTTCCGCAAACGATAAGCGAGCTGATGAATGTAAAAAAGTTTCAGTGGTAGTATCAACAGAAGAAGAAAATTCTGAATCTGAAAATACAGAAGAAAATTTTGAAATTATAAACGAAGTTCAAAATGAAATTGATACTACTGAAAATATATCGGAAGAAAACACAGAAATAATTTCAGAAGAAACAGAAAATAAAGAGGAAGAGCAGAAAGATAAAGAGCTTTTTGAAGAAATTACTGAAAACCAATATCAGCTTTTCAGCACTGATTCCAAAAAAGCTGAAATTATAAACGAAGTTCTTGAAACAGCTTCATTGGAAGAATCTGAAGAAATTGCTCAAGAGCCGGAAATTATTGAAACAGAAAATAAAGAAATTGAGCCGGAAATCGAGTCTGTACAGGAAATTTATGAGCCAAAAACAGTAACAATCGATTATGACAGTTCTATGGGAAAATTTGAAACAGCTCTTGAAATAAGATACAGTTCTTTAAAACTTACATCTTTCCCTGTAAAAATTTCCAACATTCCTGCAGGAATGACTTTTCCTGACGAACTTGTTATAGGAAATGCTTCCATAAAAATTGGAGATGAAACTATAAATAACTGTTATCTTAAAATAGCTTCAAATGAATCTGTGAAAATGTTTGAAATAAAACACAGAGAATTTAAGCTGGGACTTAGTGTTACACTTAATAACGACACAATAAATTCTTACGGAAATGTTCGTTATTATGAAATAAGTTCTCTTATTAAAAATTCAAGAATGCTTAAAGTTTTGGAAATGTTCGGAAATATTTTCAGCGGAGCACCTATTACTTTTAAAGTAAACAAACTTTACGGAAATATTATTGCTGAAGATACAGTGGAAAATATAAAAATTAAAACTATTCAAAATTTCTTTGGCACTCTTGAAAAAGCAGGATACAAATTTCAAGCCGATAAACTTCCTGAAAGCAGTAATATTTATTATCTTCTTGAGCTTTGTTCAGCTCTGAAAGAAAATAAGAAAATTGAAACTTGGTGTAATTTCAATCTGAATACAGAAAATATGAATCTGCACGAAGGAGATTCTCTGATAATTAAAAGAACACATAATTTTGACAAACATTCTGCTGTTGAAGAAACTGTTATTCTTAAAGCTCCTCTGAGTGAACAGAATATTTTTACGAAAAAAACAGCAGGGTACAGAAAGCAGTGTATTATAGAACTGAAAAAAATTAGCAAATAGTAGTTTTACATAAGAGGTGAAGCAATGCTGGAAAAAGAAAGTTTTTTTAAAAAATTTTCTATTGAGGAAAAATACTTTGAGTCAACAGGACTTGACTGGGACGAGCTTGTAAAAATATATGATGATTATGTAAATCTAGTTCCGCATCTTGAAAAACTTGCAGACAGATTTACTTTCAAATTGATTGACACCAACGGTGTCCATTCAGTAAGAAGACGGGTAAAAAAACCAACTCACCTTATTGAAAAAATAATAAGAAAAGGCAGAAAATATGCTGACAGAAATATTTCTGTAAAAAATTACAAAGAAATTGTTACAGACCTTATCGGAGTAAGAATTCTTCACCTTTTCAAAGATGACTGGGTGCACATTCACAATGAGATTTTAAAATTTTGGAAAGTTGCAGAAACTCCTCAGATAAATGTAAGACCGGGAGATTACAACATGGAACTTCTGAAAGAATCTATGGCTCATCTCAACTGTGAAATTATTGTGAGAGAACACGGCTACCGTTCAGTACATTATCTGATACAAACAGAAACAGAATCAAAAGAAAAACTTTCTATGGAAATGAAAAATGCAGTACAGGAGGAAGAACAGATTGAATATATCTATAAACTTCAACCTGTAAGAGCTGAATTTAGAAAAATAGAAGAAAAAATGCTAAAAATTCAGGAAAAGCTTAATGTTTTAAATAAAAGATTAACATCAGAATGGCCATATGAAATATATGGGACTCTATCAAAAGATGAAATGTTGAAAACATATAACAAAATTATGAAAAAATAATTATGATTTTTAGAAAAGTATGATAGAATTATGGAGGAGAAAATGAAAATGGTAAAAATAGTAATATTGCTATTAATAATTGCAGGAGGTTTTTTCTATCATTCGAGAAAGAGTCGTTCAGCTGATTTAAATATTAAGGAGGGAACAAAAGTGGAAAATATAGTATTAAATGCTAAAATAAAAACATCAAAAGGTGAGATAAATTTAAAATTATATCCAGAAGCTACACCTATAACAGTAACAAATTTTGTACATTTAGCAAGAAAAGGATATTATGATGGATTAAAATTTCATAGAGTAATAGCAGATTTTATGATTCAAGGTGGAGATCCTACAGGAACTGGAGCAGGAGGACCTGGATATCAATTTGGTGATGAATTTATTGAAGAATTTACATTTAATGAACCAGGAAAATTAGCAATGGCTAATGCAGGACCTGGAACAAATGGTTCTCAATTTTTTATAACTCATGTACCAACTGAGTGGCTTAACTACAAGCATACTATTTTTGGGGAGGTAGTTTCTGATGCTGATCAAGCTGTAGTTAATAAAGTAGAACAGGGAGATACCATTGAAACAATAGAAATTACTGGAGATGTAGATAAATTTTTAGAAGCTAATAAAGAAATGACAGAGAAAATGGATGAAATATTAGCTCAAACAATGCCTAATTTAAAAAAATAATAGAAATAAAAATAAAAGTCAACTACCAGCTGTGTTATTTGAAACAGTGGTTAGTTGACTTTTTTTAGAGAGGGAAGTTTTATTATTCAGTTACATATACATTTGTAAGATCTAAATATCCATTGTTTTTCATAATAAGATTATGAATATTTTTTCTCATTCCAAGATTTAGTTTTGGATAAAGAATAGTGTAGTGAGGAAGTTCTTCCTGCAATATCTCCTGAGCTTTTCCATAAAGCTCTTTTCTAATTTTAGGATCCATTGTTATTCTTGCTTTATCAAGAGTTTCATCTAAGTCTTTATTTATAAAAGCAGTCACATTCATAGAACCTTTTATTTGTGAAGAATGGAAAAGAGGATACATAGTTTTATCGCAATCTCCATTGGCTGTATTCCAAGACATATAGAAAATAGGTTTTACTTCATTTTCGTTTTCAATCATTTTTATATAAGTTGCCCATTGAAAAACTTTAATTTCAGTATTAATTCCTATTCCTCTTAACTGTTCTTGAATAATAACGCAAGCATCAATTCTTGCAGAATCATCACTTACCCATAATTCAATATTGAAACCATTAGGGTATCCAGCTTCAGCTAAAAGTTCTTTTGCTTTAGCAGTATTTAAATCATATTTTTTAGCATTGGGATTAAAATCTGTCATAGCAGGAGGAACTACAGAAGTTCCAGGTGTTGCAGAATCTCCATATATAGCTTGAGTAATAGCATTATTATCTACAGCATAAGCTATAGCTTGTCTTACCCTCTTATCTTTCAGCAGCTCATTTTTAGTATCGAATCCAATAAACTGACTAGTAGGAGCTTCAACTTCTATATAATCTAAAGAGTTGTTGTTTTTAATAGATTTTAGGTCCATAACTCCCATATCTAAAGAGATGTCAGCTTCACCAGTTTCCAGCATAATCATTCTGCTGTTATTTTCAGTTATAAATTTGATAACTACTTCTTTTAGCTTTGAAATAGTTCCATAGTAATCATCAAATCTTTCTATAGTAAGTTTGTTTCCTATATCCCATGATTTAAATTTGAATTGTCCAGTTCCTACAGGATTAGTAAGAAATACATCTTCTGAAGCTTCAACTAGTTTTTTATTCACTATTGAAGAATTTGTGATACTAAGTTGGTTTAAAAGACTTCCAAAAGGAGTATCTGTAGTTATTTTAATAGTATTTTCATCAATTACAGTTATCTCTTTTATAGGAGTGAAATTATATGCACATTGAGGAAGGCTTCTAGCTCTATCCAGAGAAAATTTTACATCTTCAGCAGTCATTATATCTCCATTGTGAAATTTTACACCTTTTTTCAAGTGAAATACTGTGTTTAAAGGATCAATTGATTCCCAGCTTTCTGCCAATCCAGGAAGAAGATTAAGATCTTTATCCATAGTTATTAAAGTATCAAACATAAGCTGAATTATTTTATTAGATACTGAATCTGTACTTTTTTGTGGGTCAAGAGTTTTGATTTCAGATTTTTGAGCAATAACTAGAGTATCTTTTAATTTAGTTTCTACTGAAGTTTCAGATTTTATAGCTTTTGTTCCTCCTAGTAATAAAGCACAAGTAAGTAAAAAAATTACAGCCAATAGTTTCTTTTTCATTTTTGTTTCCCCCTCTATATAGTTAAAAAGTTCTTTAAGAATAAAAAAAAGCAACCTGGTTAGATTGCTTTAAAAACAAGTGATATTTTATATATATCATGTGTGCTCCAAAAAACATGATATATAAATTATAATTTATATATTCAAATATTTTAAAGGAGTTTACACAGAAGTATAAAAGTTATCAAAAGACGCAAGCTTATATCTAACATTAAAAATTTCTGTATGCAGTTTTTCTGTGCAGCTCCACCACCAATATTGGAATACAGAGTTTAAGTTAGATGCAGTCATATTGATAACCTCCTTTTTCATAGTTTTATTTCTTGTAATGAGTATATTCTAATTTTTTTTAAAAGTCAACTATTTTTTTGATTTTTTATAATATCTAAAAAATATTCATGAACAGAAGTGTCATTAGTAAGCTCTGGGTGGAAAGATACAGCTAGCATATTTTTTTCTCTAACAGCAGTTATATTTCCATTTACAGTTGCCAGTATTTCTACTCCTTCTTTTATATTTTCTACATATGGGGCTCGTATAAATACCATTTTAACTTTTTTGTTGATACCTTTAAAATCTTCTTCTATTTCAAAACTTCCAAGTTGTCTGCCATAAGCATTTCTTTTCACTTCTATTCCCATAACTCCTAAATGTACAGTTTCACTGTTTGAAAGCTTCTCTGCAAGAAGTATCATACCAGAACAAGTTCCAAATACAGGAAGACCATTTTTTATTTTTTCTTTAAGAGGTTCAAGGATATTAAAATCTCTCAAAAGTTTTCCCATAGCAGTACTTTCACCTCCTGGAAGAATTATACCATCTATATCTTCCAGCTGTTCTTTGGTCTTTACTAAACAGTTATCTACCTTTAGAGAATCAAGGATATTTTTATGCTCTAAGAAAGCTCCTTGAAGAGCTAAAATACCTATTTTCATAACTACCAACCTCTTTTAGCCATTTTTTCATCTTCTGTGAGAGAGTAAACATTAATTCCTACCATTGCTTCTCCTAAATCTTCAGATATTTCAGCAAGAATTTTTGGATTGTTATAGTTAGTAACAGCTTTCACTATAGCAGCAGCTCTTTTTGCAGGATCACCAGACTTGAATATTCCAGATCCAACAAAGACACCATCACACCCAAGCTGCATCATAAGAGCAGCATCAGCAGGAGTTGCAACTCCACCAGCAGCAAAGTTAACAACAGGAAGTTTTCCATTATCATGAACATATTTTACTAAGTCATAAGGAGCTTCTAATTCTTTTGCAATATGATAAAGTTCAGATTCAGGAGAAGATACAACTTTTCTGATATCTTCATTTAATGTTCTCATATGTTTAACAGCTTCTATAACATCTCCAGTTCCTGGTTCTCCCTTAGTTCTTATCATACTTGCTCCCTCAGCTATTCTTCTAAGAGCTTCACCTAAATTTCTTGAACCACATACAAATGGAACTTTGAATAATGTTTTGTCAACATGGAATCTATCATCTGCAGGAGTAAGAACTTCACTTTCATCTATGTAATCTATTTCAAGAGCTTCAAGTATTTGAGCTTCTACAAAATGTCCTATTCTTACTTTAGCCATTACTGGAATAGAAACAGCAGCTTGTATTTCTTTTATCATTTTAGGGTCTGACATTCTTGCTACTCCACCATTTTTTCTTATATCAGCAGGAACTCTTTCAAGAGCCATTACTGCACATGCACCAGCCTCTTCTGCTATTTTCGCTTCAGCAGCTGTAGTTACGTCCATTATTACTCCACCTTTTAACATTTGAGCTAGGTTTTTATTCAAATCATATCTTGACATAGTCTTACCTCCATATATTCATTGATTATTTTTTTGATTAATATTATAATAAGAGTATCGATACAATCTATTAAAAAATTAATTTTCTAGTAATAGTATCACATAAAATATGAAATTATTCAATTCTAAAAATCATTAAGTGTACCGTAACAATTTTTGATGGAGGAAAAATGGAAATAGAGTTATCTAGAGAGAATGGAGAAAAAATATATCTTCAGCTTTATTCTAAACTAAAAGAAATGATAGAAAATGGAGAGATAA
>UQXM01000067.1 GCA_900545035.1 uncultured Fusobacterium sp.
ATCATTTCTCAACGATTTCACAATGAGCGGGCTATTTATCTTGCCGAAAAGAATGTGATTGTAAGACTTTTAGAACTGCAGATTAATAATTTAAAAAATGTAAAAAACGGAAAAATTGAATTTCTAAATTCAAATATAAAAGATTCTCTGAAATTAAAATCAGGAGATATTTTAGGTATTTACGGACAAAACGGTTCAGGAAAAACAACAACAATAGATGCATTGGGAATTTTAAAATCTATTTTAAGTGAATTTCCATTAAATAAAGAATTAAAAAATCTTATTACTTTTGCAGAAAAAGAAACAATACTTTTTTTCAAATTTTATATTGAAGCAGGAGAAAAATATATTGTTGAATACAGAGTTGTTTTAAGCGAGGGAGAAAATAAGGAGATAGAAATATCAAACGAATCTATTAAATATTCTGTATATAATGAAAACAAATGGAAAAAAAATCAATTATTGGTCGAAATTCCTTATAACGCCGAGCCTATAAAACCTAAAAAGTATTTTGAAAATATTTTTAACAATGATCTTCTGGTAAAAGTTCTTGTTGCTCAGGGTATAGCTAAAAAATCAAAACTTTCATTTTTATTTTCTAAAGAAAACAGAAAATATTTAGAGTCCTGCCCTGAACTTATAAATATTTTGACAGCTTTGGAATATTATGGAAAAATGAATCTTTTTATTGTTTCAAACGAAGAAATGGGAATGATTACATTAAATCTTCTTCTTCCTTTAAAGATAAAAAGATTAAATTCCTGTGGAAGTCTGCCCATAAAAATAGAAAAAAATGAAACTATAAAAATAAATGAAGAATTTTATCCAAGTGTAGAAGAAACTATCGAAGAAATAAATATTGTTTTAAATAAAATTATTCCCGAACTTCAACTGAAACTGGAAAAACAAAGAAGAGATATAGTTGATGAAAATGAAGTAAATATAATTGCAGATTTGCATTCTGTAAGAAACGGAAATCCAATATCTTTCAGATATGAATCTGAGGGAATTAAACGAATAGTATCTATTCTGGGAGTTCTTATAGCTGTATATCATCAGCCGTCAGTCTGTTTAGCTGTTGATGAACTTGATTCAGGAATTTTTGAATATTTATTGGGAGAAATTTTAGAAATATTATCCAGTGAAATTAAAGGACAGCTGATTTTTACTTCACACAATTTAAGAATTTTAGAAAAAATAAGCAAAGATAATATTATTTTTACAACAACAAATCCTGAAAACAGATATATAAAATTTAAATATGCAAAACCAAGTAATAATTTAAGAGATATGTATTTGAGAGAGATGATTGTGCAAGAGCAAAACGAAGAGCTGTATAAGGAAACCAATCAATATGATATAAAAAGAGCTTTTTACAGAGCAGGTGTTATAAATGGCAAAAAAACAAGGTAAAAAAATTATACTTTTTTTGGTTGAAGGAGCTTCTGACTGTAATTCATTGGAATTTATAGACAAATTAAATAACGATAATGCTATTAAATTTTATTCAACAAATGGAGATATAACTTCTAAAAAAGGAGTAAATTCACAAAACTGTATAAAAGAAATCAATAATCATTTAAATGATTTTATAAAAAGAAAAAATCTGAAAAAAAGTGATATTATAAAAATAATTCATATTCTGGATACAGACGGAGTATATATTCCTGAAAATAAAATAATTGAGGACAATAATGCTCCATGTTTTATATATACTGCCGAAGGAATTATTGCTCCTTCCAAAGAAAATGTTATCGCTCGAAACAAAAATAAAAAAGAGGTCTTGGAAAAACTTCTGATAACTTCTGAAATAAGTTCTGTTTCATATTCAATGTATTATATGTCGTGTAATTTAGAGCATGTTCTCCATAACAGATTGGAAAATTTTACCGATGAAGAAAAAAAAGAACTGTCGGATAAGTTTGCAGACAGTTTCTATGAAAGAGAAAAAGAATTTATAGATTTTATCAATAATCCTGCATTTAAAGTGTTGGGAGATTATAAAACCACTTGGGACTTTATAAAGCAAAATTTAAATTCCGTCAACAGATACTGCAATCTATGGCTGTTTTTTTCATAACAATTATTTTTTCATTTTCTTTCCTTATATATATAAAGAAGCAAAATATTTTCACTTTCTGATTGATTTTTTTTTACAGATAAGTTATCCTTTATATATGTAAAATCAGCGGAGGTTTTAAATGAAAAAAATTTTGGTTTCATTTTTTATGGCATTTCTTCTGGCTTCCTGTATGGACAAAGTTGATGAAAGGGGATTTTATCTTGAGGGAAAACATACAGGGCTTAATAAAATTACTAAAAATATCTACGATAAAGAAGGATATGATATAAAAGGGTATAACAAATACGGCTTTGACAGAAGCGGATATGACAAAAAGGGATTTAATTCTCTGGGGTATGATAAAAACGGCATAAACAGAAGAGGATATGACGAAAACGGTGTGTATCACAACGAATATCTTTTTAACAGAATGATGACAGAAGAGGGAATAGATTATCAGAAAGCCAAAGAATATATGGCAAAAAGATATTCTCTTAAAAATACATATATGTATTCTGCCGGAAAGGGTGAATTTGAAACTACAAAAGAATATATGAAACGGCTTGCGGCAGACCAGAAAAAATATTTAAATTATCTTGTGGATTCCTATTTTATGTATGATGACGGACGAATGGATATAGAATACAATGCTGACACACAAGAAATGATTTTCACAGTTTATTCCTATGAAGAGAGTGAGAACATCACAGGAACTGACGGAAAAGTGGAACGAAAAATCAGACATTTTTCTCTTCCTTTCAAGTCAAAAGAGGAATACAGGCTGAAAATGACAGTTGAAGAAGCCAAAAACTTTGACAAAAGCAAAATAAAAATAAAAATGATTTTAAGTCCCACATACGAAGCTATACTTGGAGATACGAGATTTATAAAAGAATACGGTCAAAAAGAAAAAGAGGAAAGAAATATCGATTACGACAGAAAAACCGACGATTACAGAAGCATTATCGGTTACAGAATATATGATGACAGCAGAGTATATTATGAAAATATGATGGATATAAAAATGAGGGAAGCATTTATGAAATATGCGGAAACTCTCATTGACGCCAGAAATGTTCAGCAGAGATATCCTGCAAGAGTATATATTAAAAACGGAAATCTCCATTTTGTGAGAGAGGAATATGTGGAAAATTCTTACAAAAACAGATTTATAAGATATATTTATGATTTTAAAACAAAAAAAATTACAAAAGACAGAAAGCTTGAAAATTATACAAGTTTTGAAGTGAAAAAGCTTTACAGAGGCTGCGAAAGATTTTAAAATATTTTTAATTTTATAACAAAAACGCTGAAAAGAAAAATTCTCTTCAGCGTTTTTAATTTTTTAATATTGTATTTTTAGTTTTCCACTTTGTCTGCAAACATTCCGTTCAGCATCATTGTAAGAGCTCCGTCCCCAACAACATTACATGCAGTTCCGAAACTGTCTTGAAGAGCAAATATTGTAAGCATAAGTCCTATTCCTGCTTCATTAAATCCAAGAACAGATGTAATAATTCCAAGAGAAGCCATTACTGTACCTCCGGGAACTCCTGGTGCTCCAACTGCAAATATTCCAAGAAGAATTATAAACAACACCATTGTTCCAAGTGAAGGAATTGTTCCGTACAATACTTTAGAAACTGTCATTACAAAGAATACTTCTGTAAGAACAGAACCGCAAAGATGAACTGTTGCTCCCAACGGAACTCCGAAGTTTACTATATCTTCTTTCAATACAGTAGATTTTCTTGCACAAGAAAGAGCTATCGGAAGAGTTGCTGCTGATGACATTGTTCCCACAGCTGTCAGATATGCAGGTCCGTAATGTTTTAATACTTCCATAGGATTACATTTATTAACAATTCCTCCGATTGTGTAAAGAATTGTAAGCCAGATATAATGTCCTATCAGAACGATTACAATAACTTTTAAGAACACAGGGAATTGTTTTAAAATTACTCCCTCGTAAGCAAGAGTTGCAAATGTAGTGGCAACAAATAAAGGTAAAATAGGAATTACTATTCTTGTTACTATTGCAAGCATAATATTTCCAAATTCTGTAAGAACATTTTCAAAGTTTTTTGAATTTGTCCATACAACTGCAAGTCCTACAAATATTGCCAGAACAAGAGCTGACATTACAGACATTGTAGGCGGAATTTCTACTTTGAATATTAAATCAGGAATTACTTTTTTTGCACTGTCTGCTGCAGAAGTGATATTAAGCATAGGAATTAATGTATATCCTGCCACCATTGACATAAGTGCTGCTCCGACAGAAGAGAAATATGCAAGTCCGATCATAACTCCAAGCATTTTACTTGCATTTGATTTCATCTGAGTTATTGCAGGAGCAATAAATCCAAGAATGATTAAAGGGATTGTAAATGATATTACTTGTCCCAATAAAAATTTAATTGTGTTGATAAGCCCTATCATATTTTCGTTTGAATAAAGTCCTACGATAAGCCCCACAACTACTCCCAATATAAGTTTAAATATCAGAGAGTCTTTCAGTTTAGCCATATAAACCTACCTCCTAAAAAGTTAAAATAAATATAAAATCTATATACAGATGATACTCTTTTTTACAAAAAAAAAGCAACATATTTATATGTTTTCTGTTTATAATTTTTATTTTTCTTTCTGTTTCAAGTCATTTTTTAAAAATCTTTTTAAAATCTTTCTCATAACCTGTATCTGCCGCAGTTCTTTTGGAAATTCCGAATATAAAATTTCCCTCTCTTCCAAAATATCTTCCACACTTTTTCTCTCTCTGTTTCTGCATTCCAAAAATGTTTTTCCCATTTTCTCCGCAAAAAATTTAAACATCTTTATATTTCTTCTTTCGGCACAGAAAAAAAGAACCGTATTTCCGTTTCTGTCAACAGCATTTATATCAGCCCCTGCAAAGATAAGCATTTCCACAGCTGTTATTGAGTTCAGCTCTTTCACAGCTTTCTGAACAGGAGTCTCCCCGTTTTTGTCGGGAGTTCCCACATCTTTTCTGCCGATTAGATTTTCAAGATTTTCTATCATTTTGTCTGTTTCGGGAATATGAGAAAATTCCTGTTTCCAGACTGCGTCCCTTGTTTTTTTCATTCCCTCCCAGTTTGAAATTTTTCTGTACATTTTAAGAGCTGTATCATATTTTTCTATACTGAAATAGATATCTCCCAAAAGGCTGTACTCTCTCTTGTTTGTAAAATATGGGATAAGTTTGTTTATCTCTTTCAGAGAATACTCTCCCGCAGAAATTTTTCTGCTTATCTGTTTTTTTATTTCAAAATATTTATATGTAATATCAAATCTCTCCAAATATTTAAGAGATTTTATATAATTTTCGTTTTTTACAAAATTGTCTATTATCATTTTATAAAAATATATTTTAGGTTTTTTGAAATTTCCCTTTTCTATTTTTTCAAGAGCCGTTTTATAGTCGCCATTTTCAATATCCAGTTCTGTTTCTTTCTCGGCAATCCAAGAAGGATAATCAGCCTGCTCAAAAGCATATTGTGCTTCATCGTATTTTTCCAATTTGTAAAGCTTTATTCCCTCGCTGAGCCATTCCTCTTTGGTTGAAAGATTTATATTTTCAAAAACTGTGTCCTCTTTAATCTCTTTTTCTTTAAATGTGATAAAATTTTTTATTTTGTTAAGAAGTTCATTTTCTTCTATAATATCTTCCATTATAATAAGGTTTTTTCTGGCTCTCGTTATTCCCACATAAAAAAGATTAAAATATTTTCTGTATCTCTGGTCTTGTTTTACTTCTCCCGAAAGAATTTTTTCCCATGCAGAAAGATGTTTTGATATCAAATTACAGCAGATAATATCTCTGTATTCCAAACCTTTTATCTCCTCTACTGTAAAAATTCTGTGCTTTACTCCCGAAATCTCGGAAATTCTTTTTCTCTCATCATCGTCTGCCACAATAACAGCTGCGTTTACATCTTTTTCAAATCTTTTGAAATATGAAAAATCCACATGGGACAGGGTAATATTTCCCTCATCAACCACAGCTCCCTCTTTGTAGTCGTCCATTCCCAGATTTCCTATATATGTTTTTCTCAAATCTGTGAGATAATTTGCAAGCTTTACAATCTCTCTCGAACTTCTGTAATTTTTCGCAAGCACAGAAAGAAAATACGGAGTTCTGTTTTTATAATAAAGATTTTTCAGCCGTTCAAAACTGAAAGAGCTGAAACTTACCATTTGATGAATATCCCCTGCAAAAATAATGTTCTGTGGATTTTCTGCCAAATTAAAAAGAAAATATATCTCTGTTTCTGTTAAATCCTGCACCTCGTCCACAAGAACAAAATCAAATTTTTCATTGATATCGATATTTTTCTGTGCCAAATCATCTATATCGTAAAGATTTTCCGCCCTCTTCCATTCTTCATATTTTCCGGCAATTTTATAAATCTCTGTTTTCTGTTCTTTTTCAAGAACACTGTATTTTTTGCTCAAATTATAATATTCTTCAAGAGGCATAAGAGGACAGCTCATATCTTTTTCCCAGTTGTCAGCCCGTCCTTTTATCATAAGCCCTTTTATAATTCCTATTATTTCAAAATAGATGTTAAAATCTTCTATTCCTGTTTTTCTTCTGTTTGGAAAAGAGAAAGATAAAAATTCCAGAAATTTTTTGTAGTTTATTATCCGTCTTATGTCTGTTCCGAATTTTTCTCTGTAATACTCTTTTAATGTATAAAATTCTGTTATTTTTTCTCTGCTCTTATCTCTGAAAAAATTATACTGTTCCAAAATATTGTCTTTCAGATAACTGTTCCCTGTAAAATATGCAATCTTTTTAAAATTATAAAAATCGTTATGCTCTTCTATATTCAAAATTTTTCTCAAAGTAATCGTGCTTTTTCCGCTCCCTGCACTTCCCACTATAAAAAGCGGTGTGGGAGATGTTATTGTATCGTATTGTTCATCATTAAGATAATAATAGAAATATCTGCTGTTTATATTCTCAATAAAAAATCTGTCGTCCCTCACTTCATATGTAACAGCATTGTTATAATTAAGAAAAATACTTTTATCCAGATTTTCCGCTTTTGATGTTTCAAAATTATTTTTGGCAATTTCAAAATCTTTTACATTTATTATCTCTGCCCTTTTTGAATTTCTTACTCCATGGTCGTGAGAAGAATACAAGACAAATGTGATTTTTTCCTCTTCCGTTCCTCTTTTTGTAAGAGCAAAAAATATTCTGTCCCCGTTGTTCACCCGAAATTCAAATCTGTTTTCAATCCCTGAAAGCTTCTTTATCCAAAAACCTTTTGGAATATTTTTAAGATTGGAGCTGTTCTTTTTTATTTCTTCATAAAAATATTTCAGATTTTTTATAACTATTTCGGTTTTTTCTTTTGGAATTGATTTAAAAAAGTTGTCTCTTATTAAAAATTTCATATAAATCTCCGTAAAATATATTTCTGCATTACTGATGTATATTTTTTATTCAAGAGCAATGCGGTTTCTATACAAATAAAATGTGAAAAAAATACTGTACCAATCAGAATAATATACAAGATAAATTCATATAATTATACCATGTAAAAGAGATAATTTATACAAGAGAGATGAAGAATTATTTTTTCCTTTTTATTTTTGTAAAGAATTTAAAAATAAAAATTTATATCTATACTGGTAAAGATATGGAGTCAATTTCTTTAATATACTCTTATTCATAGTTACACACCTCTGTTGTACATATCTCTTGTGATTCACAAATCTCTCTATATACACTACAATTTTTTATAAGATTTTCATGGGTATCGAATCCTGCTATCTTTCCATTATCCATCACTATTATTCTATCCATCTTAATAAGAGAGGATATTTTAGGAGATATAGTTATAGTTGTAACTGTTTTCATATAGGTTTTTAATTCCTCTTTTAGCTTATGCTCAGTAATAAAATCTAGAGCACTAAAGCTATCATCAAAAATAAGTATCTCTGGTTGTTTTAGTAGTGTTCTTGCAATGGAAACTCTCTGTTTTTGTCCTCCAGAAAGATTGTTTCCACCCTTAATCAATTCCGTTTCATATTTTTCTGGAAATTTTTCTATAAACTCTTTTCCTTGTGAGATATGTGCTACTAACTCTATATCTTCTTGAGTAGCATATTGATTACCCCACATTATATTCTCTCTTATACTTTGAGAAAAAAGAAAAGCTTTTTGCAAAACTAGTCCAATCTTTCCTCTTAGTTCACTCTCTTGATATCTCTTAATATTTACTCCATCAATTTTTATCTCTCCCTTTACCACATCAAAAAATCTTGGGATAAGAGAAACCAGTGTAGATTTTCCAGAACCAATTCCACCTATTACTCCTATACTCTCACCTCTTTTAATTTTAAAATCTATATCCTCTAGTACATATCTATCGCTTTTATCATAGGAAAAATACACATGATTAAATTCTAAAATATTATCTGAGAGATTTTTCTCAAATTCCTCCTGCTCTACTACCTCTATATTTTCTCCTACTATCTCCTTTATTCTTTTATATGAGATACTAGTTTTACTATAAAGAGTAAATAAAAATGAAAGAGCATTCATTGCAAATAGTATCATATTGAGATAATTGATAAAGGCAACTATCTCTCCTAAGTGCATATTTCCATAGTGTACATTTATTCCACCAAACCAAAGCACTGCTACTACACCTAAATTCATAATCAATGTTATAAAAGGAAGCTTACTTATCATAAGACTCTCAGCTTTTATACTTTGTTCTTTCAATTCATCATTTTTTTTGTCAAATCTACTCTCTTCTATCTTTTCTTTAGAAAGAGCTCTCACTACTCTAATTCCTGATAGATTTTCTCTAAGTATCAATGTCAAATTATCTAATTTTTTTTGTACCAAATCAAAAAGCCCAAAAGATTTTTTCATATAGTAAAGAGTTGAATAGATTATAAGCGGTGTTATTATTATAAAAATAATAGAGAGTGTTGGATTGATAATTATAGCCATAATTACTGCTCCTACTCCTGTAGTAAGCCCTCTCAACACCATTCTTATACACATCAAAAACATATTAGTAACTTGGTCTACATCTTTGGTTATTCTCGTTATCAAAGAGGCTTGTGAAAATTTATTCAGTTGGTTAAATGTAAAATGCTGAATCTTTGTAAATATACTTTCTCTTAAATTTGCTCCAAACTCTTGAGAGGTTCTAGATGAAAAATAATTAGACAAAATAGCTGAAAGATATCCAGCTCCAGCTACTAAAATCATCTTTCCTCCCATAGAAAGAATATATTCAAAATCTTTATTAGAAACCCCAATATCTATTACCTTAGCCATTATAAGTGGAAGTGTCAAATCTGCAAAGGACTCTCCCATCTTAAAGAGGGCTGCTATTATTCCTCTTGGGATATAAGGTTTAAAATATTTAAACATCTCTCCTCCTAAAATAATTGGATTTACAAAGCATTTTTTTATTTAATTTTATCATAAAAAAAGAACAAATAATAGAGTGATTTAGTTAATTTTTTAACCTAACGGGCAAGAAGTCGCCCACCTCTATAGGTGGTGCGATGAAT
>UQXM01000068.1 GCA_900545035.1 uncultured Fusobacterium sp.
AACGATTCTAACAATGCAGCAAAACAAATGATTGCTAGTCAATATATTGAGCAAAATGATATGCACTGTCTTTTGTTATTTTAATATCTCCTTTATTTACAGCTGTTCCATGCCCCAAAACAGCCTGCCCTGCAAAAAGTTTTTCTCCTTTCGCATTTACTTTTCCTGTATCTTCTGCCTGTGTTATTGTATTTCCTTCTTCATTAACTATTACTTGTCCGTCAACAGCTTTGTTCCCTTCTACTGTCGCTGTCATACCCATTCCTGCTGCATAATTTTCTCTTTCTGAAACAGTATTTTTCCAATCAACAGCTTTTTCAGCGTTAGTCATTGCCTCATTTATATTTTTTATTACCTCATTTGAAAGCTCTTCATTTTTTATTTCTATTGTTTTTCCGCTTTCTTTGAAATTAATTGTTATATTTCCCTTACTTTCACTCTTTACAGCGATGCTGTCAGAAGCAATGTTTCCTGCTTTTAAAGGTTTACCTGCTTGTCCTATTCCGTCAAGCCAATCCTCTGCAAATACAGCTGTTCCTGTAATCAGAAATGTAACCACAAGACCAAGAGTTATTCTAACTCTTTTCTTTAAAAATCTTTTCAATGAATTTTCTACATAATTTTTTTATTCTTAAAATTTTTGAAGCATTCAAAACTGCTATGGCAGATACTCCCACATCAGCAAATACTGCCATCCACATATTTGCCATTCCAAGAACTCCCAATATCATTACAAGAAGTTTTATTCCTAAAGAGAAATAAATATTCTGCATAACCACTTTTTTATTTTCAGCAGCTATTTTTAACACTTCCACAACTTTTGACGGCTCATCGTGAATAAATACAATATCGGCAGATTCAACAGCAATGTCGCTTCCCGCTCCTCCCATTGCAATTCCCACATCAGCCAAAGAAAGTACAGGAGCGTCATTTATTCCGTCCCCGACAAAAATAACTCCTTTATTTTTCTTTTTAATATCTTCCATAACAGTAACCTTATCCTGCGGCAGAAGCTGAGCAAAAATATTTTCTTTTTTAAATCCGATTTTTTCTCCCACAGCTTCTCCGATATTTTTGTTATCTCCTGTAAGAAGATATGTTTTCAGTCCCATTTTTCCAAGTTCTTTTATAGTTTGGACAGAATCATTTTTAATTTCATCTGCCAAGAATATTGAACCTGCAAGTTTTCCGTTTTCGGCAATATATACAAGTGTAGAATTCTCATTTTCTGCAAAATTTCCTGAAATATTATTTTCAGCTATAAGTTTTTTATTCCCAACAAGAATATTTTTTCCTTTATATACAGCTGAAATACCTTTTCCCGAAATCTCTTTGTAATTTTCTATATCATTTTTACTGATTTGTATCTCTCCATAATTTAATATTGCTTTTCCGATAGGATGATTTGAATAAAACTCTCCGGCTTTTCCAAGTTCAAGAATTTCTTCTTTTGTAAATCCCTCTTCATTATTTATATTTTCAACAGCAAACTGTCCTTTTGTAAGAGTTCCTGTTTTATCAAAAACAACAGTATCTGTCTCTTTTAATTTCTCAAGATAATTTCCGCCCTTTATAAGAATTCCTCTTTTTGATGAAAGCCCGATACTGCTGAAAAATGTCAGCGGTACAGAAAGCACTAAAGCGCACGGACAAGATATAACAAGGAAAATCAAAGCTCTTCCAAACCAAAGTTTAAAATCTCCGAAAATAAGAGGCACACCGATTCCCACAACAACAGCTGCAAAAACCACAACCGGAGTATAATATCTTGCAAATTTAGTAATAAATTTTTCTGATTCAGCTTTTTTATCACTTGCATTTTCAACCATTTCAATAATTTTACTTACAGCCGAATCTTTATATTCTCTTGTTACTCTCACTTCAAGCACACCGTCAATATTTATACTTCCGCTTAAAATATCTTTTCCCGCTTCAACATAAACAGGAAGTGATTCTCCTGTAAGAGCTGCAGTATCAAGAGAGGAAATTCCTTTTATAACTGTTCCGTCAACAGGAACTTTTTCTCCCGCTTTTATAATTACAGTATCTCCCACATTAAGTGTTTCAGGAGCAACCTGCTTTATCTCTCCGTCAGAAAGTTTTATATTTGCATAAGCTGCTTTTATCTCCAAAAGACTTTGAATAGATTTTCTTGAATTGTTTACAGCTCTTTCTTGGAAATATTCCCCTATTTTATAAAAAATCATAACTCCGACAGCTTCTCTGTATTCTTTTAAAAATAAAGCTCCAATAGTTGCTATTGACATTAAAAAGTTTTCATCAAGAAAATTTCCATGCTTTATATTCGACAAAGATTTATAAAGTATATCTCCTCCCGCAATCAGATAAGCTGCAATAAGCACAATTATTTTTATTGATTGCACAGGAATAAAAAATGAAATCGCAAACAGAGCAAGTCCTCCGAACAAAGAAAATTTTTCATAATCAAATTTTTTATGTTCCTCATACTCGTGAGAATGTTCTTTAAATTTTAAATCATGGCTGTGTGAATGTCCGTGATGATGTTCTTCTTCCCCATGATGATGTCCGCATCCGCATTCATGTTTTTCTTCGTGGTGATGTCCGCACGAACAGCTTTCACCGTGTTCATGGTGATGATGCTCTCCGCAGCTGCATTTTTCCTCATGTTTATGTTCATGAAGATGCTCTGAAATCACAGCTCCTTTTTCAGTTTTATCAGCAATTTTATTTATTGAAGATAAAAATTCCGGTGTATCAAGAGAACTGTCAATTTCAAGAGTTAATTTTTTTGTATAAAAATTAAGATTACAGCTTTCCACACCTTTTAATTTTCCAATTTGGTCTTGAATTTTAGAGGCACAATGTCCGCATTTCAGTCCCTCAACAGAATATATCTTTTTCATAATTTCTTCTCCTTTGCTTAAAATAGGGTATACCCCTATAATCTATATTTTTATCTTATCACAGCAGAAAAAAAAAGTAAAGAGTTTATTTATTAAAACAGTAAGAAATTTTTTGCTGTTTATAGTATAATAATTTGTAAGAAAAAATTTTTATATAAAAATTTCGGAGGAAACTATGAATATATCAGAAATTTTAAAAAAAGAAGAGCTTTCAAAAGAAGACCTTTTGGCTCTTATGAAAATAGATAACGAAAAAGATTTGCAGCTTCTTTTTGATACAGCATACAAAATAAAACTGAAATATATCGGAAATAATGTATATTACAGAGGGCTTGTGGAATTCAGCAATATCTGCATAAAAAACTGTAAATACTGCGGAATAAGACGGGACAATAAAAATGTGGAAAGATTTGCCATGACAAAGGAAGATATTTTGGAAAGTGCAAAATGGATTTATGAAAACGGCTATGGTTCAATGGCTCTTCAATCGGGAGAAAGAACAGACGAAACATTTATAAATTTTGTGGAGGAAGTTGTAAGAGACATTCAGAAAATGACAAACAACGGTTTGGGAATAACTCTTTCTGTGGGAGAACAAACTCTTGAAACATACAAAAAGTGGAGAAAAGCAGGAGCAACCAGATATCTTTTAAGAATTGAAGAAACAAACAGAAATATTTTTGAAACAATCCACCCAAAAGATAAGCTGCACAGTTTTGAAAAAAGACTGCAGGGACTGAAAGATTTAAGAGAAGCAGATTATCAAGTTGGAACGGGAGTTATGATAGGACTTCCCGGACAGACAGAAGAAGATTTGGTAAATGATATTATCTTTTTTAAAGAAAATGATATTGACATGATTGGAATGGGACCATATATTCTTCATAACGAAACTCCAATGGGACAGGAATTTCAGAATAAAATTCTTTCCAAAGAAAAAAGAGTGGAACTTGGACTTAAAATGATTGCAATATGCAGAATATATATGAAAGACATCAATATTGCCGCAACAACAGCTTTACAAGGACTTGACCCTATGGGAAGAGAAAAAGGGATTCTTGCAGGAGCAAATATAATAATGCCAAGTGCAACAAAAACTTCCGAAAGAGTGAAATATCAATTGTATAACGGAAAACCTGCCATAAACGATGATGCCGAAACAGGAAAAAAAGCTTTGGAAGAAAGTCTGGCAAAAATAGGTGAAAAAGTCGTTTACAACAAAAGAGGGGACTCACCGCACTTTTTTCAGCGACATTGTCAACCTGTAAAAAAATAAAAGTTGATATTAAAATTCCGCAGTGTTAAGATAGAAAAAATGTTTGCGGAGCAGGATTATGACTAAGTATAAAATTTTGGAAATTTTAAGAAATTGTAAAGGAGAATTTATTTCAGGGGAATTTCTAAGTGAAAAACTTCAAGTGAGCCGTACAGCGATATGGAAAGGAATAAATTCTCTCAAAGAAAAAGGCTATAAAATAGAAGGAATAAACAATAAAGGTTACAGACTTTTTGATGATACAGGAGATACAATTTCAGAATATGAAATTAAAAAAAATCTTATTGGAAAAGAACTTGGAAAACATATCTGCTGTTTTGAAACCATAGACTCAACCAACAGCTATGCAAAAAAAGAAATAGACCGACTTCAGCATGGAGATATTATAATTGCAGACGAACAACTGAAAGGAAGAGGAAGAATGGATAAAGTTTTCTATTCTCCAAAAGAAAGCGGAATATATATGACAATAGTTTTAAAAGAAAATATATTTCCGGACTCAATAAAACTTCTTTCCGTCGGAATAGCAAATGCCATATGCCGTGCAATAGAACAGGAAGCAGGAATTGTTCCAAATCTTACTTGGAATGATATCAGAGCCGGAGGAAAAAAAGTCTGCGGTATTTTGACAGAGTACAGTCTTGAACTGGAAACAGGAAAAACTGAATATCTCATAATCGGAATAGGTATCAATGTCAACAATACAGAATTTCCAAAAGAGTTAAAAGATAAAGTTACATCTCTCAGAATTTTTTCGGGCAAAGAAATAAACAGAAAAAATCTTATTATTTCTGTTCTGAATGAAATTGAAAAAATAACAGCAGATAAAAAATATATTTCTCAAAGAAAAAATATCCTCTCTGAATACATGAAAAGAATAAATCTTCTTGATAAAAAAGTGGAAATAAAAATCATGGATAAAAAAATAATCGGTACAGTAACAGGAATAAATGACAGAGGTGGGCTGATTATCATTAAAGCAAACGGAAAAAAAGAAATTATTTACAACGGAGAATTAAAAGGAGCAGAAAATTGAAAGAACTATTGCTTGCAGGATATTTTTTAATAGTTATTATAGTGGGAATTTTATCTTTTAAAAAAGTAAAAAATGATAAAGATTTCTTTGTGGCAGGAAAAAACGCAGGAGTTTTTCAAGTATCCGGAAGTCTTTTAGCTTCCATTCTGGGCAGTTCTGCTATTATCGGAAGCGTTGACTTCGCATACATCAGCGGCTGGGCAGGAGCTTGGCTTATGTTGTGTGCCGCTCTCGGACTTTTGCTCCTTTATCCTTTAATAAAATATATTAAAAATTTTCAAGGATATAATCTTCCAAGTATGCTGGGAAATTTTTACGGTGAAGAGGTACAGAAAATTTCTTCATTTATTATACCGATAGCATGGCTTGGAGTTGTAGCTTCACAAATAATGGGAGCTGCAAAAATAATAACAATTCTTTCTTCATTAAATTATATGCAGGGAGTTTGGCTGAGCGGGACAGTTTTTATAGTTTATACAATTTTGGGCGGACAGCTTTCTATTATAAAAACTGATGTTATTCAGCTTATGTTTATTCTTGCAGGAATAATTCTTACATTTATATATATAGTTCCCGAGCCTGTAACAAAGGAAGCCCTTCCTTTTATAAACCATAATTTCAATTATGTTGATTTGTTTGCAATGATTCTTACATATTCCACAACATATCTTGTAGGTCCTGACATATATTCAAGAATGTTTTGTGCAAAAGATGAAAGTACAATGAAAAAATCTGTTATCACAGCTGTATGTGTGCTTATTCCTCTTGCATTTATTCTTGCAAAACTTGGAATATACGGAGCTGAAAATTTCAGCAATATTACAAACGAATCTGTTCTTCTTGTAATAGCAGATACAAAACTTCCGAAAATATTGAGTTTCTTTTTATATTTTGGGCTGTTGTCAGCTGTAATATCTTCTGCCGACACAACTCTTCTTACAGCTTCCTCTCTTTTTGCTCAAGTCTTTTTAAAAGATTTGAAAAATAAAAAAGCTGTATTTGTTACAAGAGTACTTACAGTTGTGTTTGGACTTTTTGCTGTTCTTGTTGCTGTAAAAATGAAATATATTCTTTCAACTTTGCTTTTGGCACTGGCTGTTTATTCAGGGGCGTTTATACTTCCTACATTTGTGGGAATATTTGGTTTCAGAGCAAAAAAAGAAACAGTTATCTTTTCAATAATTGCAGGAGGATTGACTGCCCTTGCAGGAAAACTTTACGGAGGAGACATTGGTAATTATATTTCTGTCGGAGCTTTTCTCGTAAACGGAGGAATTTTATTTTTAGGGAAAAAATTGGAAAAATAAATTTTGAAAATAAAAGTTGAAAAATTCTTTAAAAGGAAATCTTGATGCAGAACTTGTAAGAAATAATAAAACTGTTGCAGATTTCACAGATAAAAACTTTATACAGGCAGCAGAAATTTATTCAGCTGTAAAATATTCTTATGAACTTGGAGATATGAATAAATCTCAAGATATGAAATTATTTAAAAAATTTGCAGTGGAAAATGACAACATTGAAAATGCTCATACAGATTTAAAACTTGGAACTGTAATTAATGTTAAAAATATTTCTGTCAATACTGAAATAGGAAAAGAATTTGGTAAGAGAGACAGAGAATATATTAAAGCAGGATTTACATATACTTTCTAATTTAATATACTTTTCAAAATTCAAAATAGAAAGGATTGCTTTTAAATTTTTTAAAAGCAGTCCTTTTTTAAAATTTTTTTCTACATATACAGATATAATAAAGTTTTAAAAAATAAACTGTACAAAACACTTGATAATAAAGCAGAATTAAAATATAATATGGGAAATGACGCAGAGATAATTACATCTTAAATGATGAAATGAGGGGGACATATTATGCCTTTGAGAGTAACAGAAACATGTTTGAGAGATGGACATCAATCTCTTATGGCTACAAGACTGAAAACAGAAGAAATTCTTCCTATTTTGGAAAAAATGGATAATGTCGGATTTTATTCTATGGAAGTATGGGGAGGAGCTACATTTGATGCCTGCATAAGATTTTTGAATGAAGACCCATGGGAAAGGCTTAGACAGATAAGAGCAAGAGTGAAAAAGACAAAACTTCAAATGCTTTTAAGGGGACAAAATCTTTTAGGATACAGACATTATGCTGATGATGTAGTGGAAGAATTCGTAAAAAAATCTCTGGAAAACGGAATTGATATAATCAGAGTTTTTGATGCTTTGAATGATTTCAGAAATTTGGAAACAGCAATAAAAGCTGTAAAAAAATATAACGGACACTGTCAAGGATGTATTGCTTATACAACAAGTGAAATTCATACAATAGATTATTATGTGGAAAAAATATTGGAACTGGAAAAAATGGGAGTTGATTCTGTCTGTATAAAAGATATGTCAGGAATACTTCTTCCTGAAACAGGGTACAAACTTGTAAAAAAAATAAAAGAAGTTACAAAACTTCCTCTTTCTATTCACAGTCACTGTACAAGCGGAATTGCAGAAATGCTGTATATGAGAGCTATAAAAGCAGGAGTTGATATTATTGATACCACTATCTCTCCATTTTCCGGAGGTATCGGGCAGCCTGCCACAGAAGTATATGCTCATGTACTGAAAGGTACAACAAAAGACCCTAAGCTTAACACACATCTGCTTGACGAAATAGCAGATTATTTCAAACCTATAAAAGAAAAATACAGAGCAATGGGATTTTTCAATCCAAAAGTTATGGAGAGAGATCCTCAGGCACTTTCTTATCAAGTTCCCGGAGGAATGCTTTCAAATCTTATTTCACAGCTTGAACAACAGAAAGCTTTGGATAAATATGATGAAGTATTAAAAGAAATTCCAAGAGTGAGAAAAGATATGGGATATCCTCCTTTGGTTACTCCCATGTCTCAAATGGTAGGAACACAAGCTGTATTCAATGTGATTTTGGGAGGAAGATACAAAGCTGTTCCAAAAGAAATAAGGGATTATGCAAAAGGACTGTATGGAAAAAGTCCTGTTCCTATGGATAAAGATATTCAGAAAGAAATTATCGGTGATACAGAACCTGTTACATGCAGACCTGCAGATTTATTAGAACCTGAACTTGAAAAGCTGAAAAAAGAACTTGGAGATTTGGCTGAAAGTATGGAAGATGTTCTGATATATGCTCTTTTCCCCGACAACGGAAAAAAATTCTTGGAAAACAGAAAAGCCGAAAAAGAAAAAAAGGCTGAAATATCAGAAATTAAAGAAGTTATACAAAAAACTGAAATTGAAGAAAATATTACAACAGAAACAGAAATTGATGATGAAACGATAGCAGGAATGGTCGTTCTTGCACATGTTATGGCAAAAGATAAATATCACGAATACAGAATAGTAACAATAGAAGAGATAGCAAATTAATTTGCTATCTCTTTTTAAATATATTCTACTTTTTAAACATAAAATATACAGCTCCTATCATACACAAAAATGCGTAAAGATAATTAAGCTTTATTTCTTGTTTCAAATACAATACAGAAAATCCTGCAAAAACTACAAGAGTAATAACTTCCTGAATTATTTTCAGCTGAGCCACAGAAAAATAATTTGCTCCTATTCTGTTTGCCGGAATTGAAAAACAATACTCCAAAAATGCTATTGCCCAGCTCATAATAATTGTAAGCAAAAGATTTCTTCCTGTATGTTTCAAATGCCCATACCATGCAAAAGACATAAAAATATTTGATATAAACAACATAACTACCGGTAAAAATTTCATTTTTTATCTCTCCTTAATGTTTCAAAATTTATTTTTCATAACTATAAGTTTATAACAAAAATCAAAAAAATTCAATAAAATCATAAAAATTCTTCTGCATTATAAAAATTTGAGATATAATAAAAATAAATACAATTCAAAGGAGCGGTTATGGAAAAATATATTTTTGAATTAAAAGACGGAAGAGAACTTGTAATAAGAAAAGCAGAAGAAAAAGATGCTGAAATATTTCTTCAATATTTTAATACTGTTGGAGCTGAAACAGATTTTCTTGGCTTTGGAGCAGAAGGTCCGAAACTTACTGTTGAAGAAGAAAAAGAAGTATTCAGAAGCTCTACTCCAAAAAATTTTTTTCTTATCGCGGAAATTGAAGAAAAAATTGTTGGAAGCTGTTCAATAAATACAAATGAAAAAAGAATTCGCTCTGCACATTTTGGAGAACTTGGAATTGTAGTGCTAAAAAATTACTGGAACTTAGGAATAGGATATAATCTGATAAAAACAGCCATAAAATATGGAAAACAGGCAGGACTTAAAAAGATAAATCTTGATACAAGAAAAGATAATCAAAAAGCAATAAGTCTTTATAAAAAACTGGGATTTAAAGAAGAGGGAATTATCACAAGAGGAACTTTGATAAATAATAAATTTTATGATTTAACTCAAGAAGT
>UQXM01000069.1 GCA_900545035.1 uncultured Fusobacterium sp.
CTTTCTAAAAAAAGTGTATAAATGCTTATAATTAATTATACATATTACTTACACTTTCCATTTTATTTATTATCTTATTTTAAATATAGCTCAAACTTTTTAAAAAGTCAATAGAGCTTTTAATTTATATGTATTAAAAGAAAAATATTTTTGGATTTTTCTGTAATTATGCTTAAAAAAATTCAGATATAAAAAACAGGATTACTGTTTTTTAATTTACAGTAATCCCATTTTATACTTATTATTTATATTCTATTTTTTTCTTGAGAATATTCTCAAAAGATACAGGAACAGATTTATAAAATCAAGATAAAGTTCCAATGCACCTACAACACCAAGTTTTCCTGCAAGTTCTTCGTCCCCGTCAGCCATTTGATAAGCCATATTTTTAATTCTGTTTACATCGTAAGCAATCAGAGCCGAGAAAATTACAACTCCCAAAATTGTAACAGCCCAGTAAAGAGCAGGAGCACCTATGAAAATATTAATCAAACTCATAATAATCAGAGAAATAATTCCTGTTCTTAAAAATCCTCCGTAATGGCTCAAATCTTCATTTGTCATATAACCATATACAGCTATTACAGCAAACATTACTATTGTTGTAAGAAGAGTGTATCCTATTACCCACAAATCTCCTATAAACATACCCACTACTGTAAAGACAAGCCCGTTCAGGAATGAATAAAAGAAAAACATAAGTTTAGCCGAAGTTACAGAAGTTTTCTGTATTCTGAATGAAAACACCATTACAGTGATAAACTCCAAAATAATAATAGGTGTATAAAATTTTCCTATATAATAAGCCAGTGTTATATTTTCAGTAAAAATAATGTATGCAGGAATTGCAAAAGTAATCAGAAGTCCAAGCACCATATAAGTAAAAGATGTTCTCAGCAATTTGTTGCTCGCTGTTATATCAACATAACCTTGTTCGTTGTACATAATTTTG
Source organism: uncultured Fusobacterium sp. (assembly GCA_900545035.1). GTDB lineage: Bacteria > Fusobacteriota > Fusobacteriia > Fusobacteriales > Fusobacteriaceae > Fusobacterium_B. The sequence continues at coordinate 953 of UQXM01000069.1, forward strand.
TACCTCCTTTTTCATAAATAAAAAATCTTTTTATGTAGCTCAATTATACTACATTTTTCTGTTTTTTTCTATTTTTTAAAATTTTATTTTTTATTATTTTTCATAAATTTCAAGAGGAAGTTTGTCAGGGTCTGTAAAAAATGTAAATCTTTTTCCTGTTATTTCATCTGTTCTCACAGGCTCTGTAACAACACCTTTTTCTGTAAGATATCTTACAGCCTCTTCAATATCGTCAACTTCAAAAGACAGATGTCTTAAACCTCTTGCTTCCGGACGATTTACTCTTTCGGGAGGATTTGGAAATGAAAAAAGTTCTATCTGATAAATTCCCCCCACTTTTAAATCAAGTTTGTAAGAATTTCTCTCTGCTCTGTAAGTTTCCTTTTCTATCTCAAATCCCAAAATTTCCGTATAGAATTTTTTTGATTTCTCATAGTCGGAACAGATAACTGCCACATGATGTATTCTGTTAAAAATCATTTTTCAATATCCTTTCTTTATTGCTTAATTTATTTCATTTTTATTTATAATTTTCTTATTATTATACTGTAACAGAAAAAATATTTTCAAAATATCTGTTTATTTCATTTTGTGCTTCATCAGAATATTTTTCTATCTGCTTTTTTACAAGAGTTTCAATATATTCAATTTCATTTTTGTTTTCTGGATAATATACAGGCACTTCTTTCACCGGCGTTGTATAAAACTCCAAATTATATCCTTTTGATTTTCCATTATTTTTATACCACTCATAAAAAATTTCAGAATTGAGATAACCGAGGATATAGAAAATATTAAAAGAACTGTTTTTTAATGTAAGATAATATATGTCTGCACTGCCGAAAAATTCTCCCTTATGATAAGCAAAATAGTTTGTTCTGCATCTCTGTCTTGCAAGAATTTTTTCTCCTGACATAATATTTTCATCTCTGCCCCATGAAAGTTCATACCATTTATGAGTCCCTTTTACAACCTCTCTTCTTTTTTCCAGTATATCTTTATATGGAAAAAATATCTCTTTCAGTTCCTCTGAAGTGTTTCTCCCTCTTGGAATATAATATATCCAAAAATCATTTTCTTTCTTACAGCTGTATTTAAAAATATCTTTATTTTTGTAAAAAGGTTTCAGATATTTTCCGAAATTTTCCTTATATGTTTTCGTAATAAAAGCTTTATCACAGCCGCTTACAATTCCCTGATTGATATTTACAATATCTTCTAATTTGTAATTGCTTTTTTCTTTTAATTTTCTGTTAAAAATACGGCTTTTATCATCAATAAGAATTATATTTCCTTTTTCGTCATAAAGATTTTTGTTTTTAACAGAAAATTTTTTTTCCTCTTTTTCTGTATCAACAATAAAATTTTCATTTTCAATTTTTTCTTTTTCAAAATTTTCTTGATTTTTTCTCCATGAAAAAATCATATTATGCTGTCCCGGAGCATCTTTGAATATTGAAATATTGTAATCTACAATATGAGTGAAATGTCCTTCATCTCTCAACTTTTTTCTGAGAATCCCTGCTCCGTCAGCTTTCAGCCAATAATTTGTGGTTACATATACCAAAATCCCTTTATTTTCTAAAATATCAATCCCTTTTTCTATAAAAAAATAGAAATAATCCATTTTGGCTTCATAATATTTTTTTCCGAATTCACTTTCTTTTAATTTTCTGAAAATACTTTGATGATTTTTTTCTCCCAGATATGGAGGATTGCCTATTACAACATTATATTTTATATTTTTTTCGCTGAGAAGCGAATCTTCGTTAAAAACCAAAATTTCTCCCTGAAGATTATATCTTTTTAATATATCTTTTCCGTCTCGTTTATATATTTCGAGAGCTTCCTCATCAATATCATATCCTCTTATCCAGTTTGAATTGAAATAATATTTTCCTGTTATTTTTTTTGAAAGTTCTATAAGTTTTACAAGCATTATAAGAAGAAGATTTCCCGTTCCGCAGGAAAGGTCTGCAACCCTTAAATTTTCCAATTTTTTTCTGTATATTCTCCGCAGAAATAATTTTTAACTGCAAAATCTGTAATGATATCTGCATATACAAACGGCGTATACACTTTATAATTTGTTATTCCCATCAGAACACCTCTAATTTTTTCTTATAAAGTGTGTATCCCCAAAAAGCCATATATACTGCACTGAACACAACAAGTTTTAAAATAATGTTTTTTATATAAAAACTTGCCAGTACAGCAGCAAAAGAACTTCCCAAAACTTTCAATAAAAATATTCCCACATGATTTAAATTCATATTTATATATTTTTTTCTGAAAGTATGCAGAAGCAGTGAAAAGTTTACCATTGCAGCTATTGATGTTGAAAGAGCCAGTCCTTTATACTGCAGAGTTTTTATAAACAGCATATTCAAAATAATATTTATTGCAATGGAAAGGATTGAAAATTTTACAGGATCTCTGCTGTTTTTCATTCCGTAAAAAGCTCTTGTCATAAGATGAATTGCTGTATAAAAATAAAGTCCCAGTGAATAATACAACAGAGAATCCGATGTTATCTCAACAGCTCTCTTGCTGAACTGTCCATATTCAAAAATAAGTCTTACCACATCTGTTGCATACACTGTAAGAACTATTGTAGACGGAACAACCAAAAACAGCAGTATATTAAGTCCTTTCTTAATATCTTCCTCCACAGCTTCAAAATCTTTATTCACAATTTTTTTTGAAAGAGCAGGATATATTACAGTGGAAATTGATATTCCGAATACACCTATCGGCAGATTATAAATTCTTGTTGCATTTTCCAGAGCAGATACTCCACCTGTTTCCAGATATGAAGCAAAAAACTGGTCAACTATTGTGTTAAACTGTCTTGCAACAATTCCCACAAGCATCGGAAGCATCAGATAAAAAATTCTTTTAATATATACATCTTTAAAATCTATTTTTAATCTGTATATTCCTGCCCGTTTAAAAAACTGTGGAAGTACAATCACAAGCTGTAAAAATCCTCCGAACAATACTCCGTATGCCATAGCTTTTATTCCGTAAGTTTTCCCGAAAAATATCGCTCCTCCCAATATTGCCAAATTAAAAAATATTGAAGTGGAAGCAGGGACAGCAAAACATTTAAAATTATTAAGAATCGCTCCTATCATTCCTGCAAGGCTTATAAAAATAAAATAACACGACATTATTTTTAACAAGTCAGAAGCTATTATTTTTGTTTCATCTGAAAATCCGTTTACAATAACAGCAATAATTTCATCTGAAAATATTATCATTCCCACAGAAACAATAACAGAAAAAATAAAAACTATATTTAAAATGGAAAAAATAAATTTTTTCCCCTCTTCCTCTCCCTCTTTTCCGACCTTTTCATTATAAAGAGGGATAAAAGATGTTCCCAATGCTCCCTCTCCCAAAAGCTGTCTGAAAAAATTGCTTATTTTAAAAGCACTAAAAAATGCATCTGTTCCCGCAGATGCACCAAAATAATAAGCTACCACAACACTTCTGGCAAGTCCCAAAACCCTGCTCACAAGTGTTATAAGCATTACAAAAATTCCGCTCTTAAACATTATTCCTCCGCTCTCTTTATAAAGATATTTCCCTCGTTGTTTATAATATCAATTTTCCCCTCTTTATAAATATCCAATACAGCCAGAAAAATATATACAAGATGCATTCTGTTTTCTGCCCTTGAAAAAATCTCATCGAGAGAAAGAATTTTTTCATAAAGAAGAACTTTTATTTTTTCTATCTCATCATCAATCGAATATATTTTTTCATATTTTATCTCTATTATCTCTTCATTGATAACTTTCAGATATTTTTTATAGTTGTTGAAAATATCCTCTGCTTTCAGAGAATTTAAATCATATTCTTTGGACTCAACCTTTCTGATTTTTCTGCCCTCTCCTCTTGAGTAAGCAATATTGTATTCGCTCCCCATAAGATTTATTTTTTCGGCAGCTTCTTTGAAAAGTTTGTAGTCTTCCAATCTTTGCTTTAAAACTTTTTCTTTTTCTGCTTCTTTTTCAATATTAAGAACTGAAACAGCTTTTATCTCAAGAAGTTCTGTTGCTGTAATCAAAAATTCCACTTTTATTTCAAGATTATCTTTTTTTGAATGATTTATTACAGCTAAATATTCATCAATAATCTGTGAAATCTTTACTTCTGAAATTTTTAATTTTTTCTTATCGATAAGATACAACAGAAGTTCCAAAGGTCCTTCAAAATTATCTATTTTTAAAGTAATATTATTTTTATTTTCTATATTTTTTTCCCTATTTTCCATCAGAATATTTTCTCCAGTTTTCCACATCTTGTTTTATTCCAAGTTTTAAATCTTCAAAAGAATCGAATTTCTTTTCTGCTCTCATAAAATGTTCGATATTTACAAAAATTCTTTTTCCGTAAAGGTCTCCAGAAAAATCAAGAATATGTACTTCCACACTAAGTTCTCCCGGTTTCAGAGTAGGATTTTTTCCAATATTTATAACAGAAGAACGGCTTTCTCTCTCTCCCTCTATCACTGTGCTTCCTCCGAAAATTCCGAAAGGAGGATATACTTTGTTCACAACTTTCAAATTGGCTGTGGGAAATCCCAGCATTCTTCCATATTTTTTCCCGTGCTCCACAACTTCCGAAATAAGAAAAGGTCTGCCAAGAAATCTGTTTGCCTTTTCAAGTTCTCCGTTAAGAATAAGGTTTCTTATAAGTGTTGAGCTCAAAATCTCTCCGTCAGATATAACAGGAGAAAACTCATTAACGGCAAAACCTTTTTTCTCACATACTTCTTTCAGATACTCTGTGTTTCCTGCTCCTTTGTCCCCAAAAGTATAATTAAATCCAACAAAAATTTCTTTTGTTCCAAGAGAGTTTATTAAAATATCATCAATAAATTTCTCTCTGTCAAATTTTGCAAAGTCCATATCAAAAGTCTGGAGAACCACATAGTCCACTCCCAACTCATTCAGAAGATAAAGTTTTTCTTCCAATGTATTTATCATCTTGGGTGCTCTTTCAGGAAATATTACTTCCAAAGGATGATTTGAAAATGTGAATACAACTGATACACCACCCATTTCTTTTGCTTTTCTCACAGCTTCCGATATAAGCATTCTGTGTCCTTTATGCACTCCGTCAAAAGTTCCCAAAGCCACATAGCTGTTATTTAATTTTTCATTTCCTTTTAGAATATCTTTTATTATTTTCATTTTTATATTTTTACTCCTTTGGCTGTTCTCCGTATTCCTCAAGAAGCTGATTATATATCTCTTCTATTCTTCTGAATCTGTTTCTTATTCCCGATTTTGATATTCCTATCATCTCTGCCAGTTCCTGCAGAGAACTTTCAGGATTGTGAAGTCTTAAAAATGCCACTTCTTCCAAAACCGGAGTGAGATTATTTATCCCTATTTTTTCTCCTATATAGTTAATCTGTTTTATCTGTCTTATTCCTGTGTTGAGAGTTTTTGTTTCATTGGCAACTTCCCAGTTCATCTCTCTGATTGTTTTGTTTTTCAAATCTTTCATCATAGTTGTTTCTTCATATTTGTAAAACTCTTTCATTGAGCCTATCATTACAAGAAGATCCATAATATCTTCAGAGTTTCTCAGATACACCAGATTTTTATTTCTTTTTTTTGTCTTGGATACTTTTTTGCCAAGATTTGATAAAATATCAAAAAGTTCATCAGCAATTTTTTCTCCGTCAATGAAAAAATCCAAAGCATATTCTTTTTCGGGAGTTTTAATATATCCTGTTGACAGAAAAAGCCCTCTTATAAATCCTGCTGTTTTCTGTTCATCATCTTTTATTTTTTCTCCTCTGTAATCATCAAGAAGTTTCAGAAATTCTTTAAATCCCTTTTGATTTACAGCACCTATAATATATATATTGTGTTCTCCGAAATTTTTGCTTGTTGAATATTTAACATTTAAATTCAATCCGCTTATCTCTTTCAAAACTCTGTAAACTCTGTTTGCCAGTTCGATACTCTCCAATTTCAGTTCTATATGATTTTCAAATACAGCTTCTTTTGCATCAAGTATCCCACGCAGTTCTGCAATCTTTTCTTTTTTTGAATATCCGCCCTTTTTTATTATCTCATTTTTTACTTGATAAGTATAGGACATCTGTTTCTCCTTTCCTTATTTTGCCTCTGCCCAATTATTTCCGGCAGAGCTGTTTACCTCTAATTCCACATTTTTAAACTTAACACTGTTTTTCATAATATCTTCTATCACTTTTCTGTACTCTTCCACTTTTTCATCTTTTATTTCAAAAATAAGTTCGTCGTGCACTTGAAGAAGAAGTTTTATATCTTCTTTGTCTTTCAGAACTTTATACAGTTCAATCATAACTTTTTTTATAATTTCAGCAGCTGTTCCCTGAATAACAGTATTCACTGCCATTCTTTCAGCCTGACTTCTTATATTTTTATTTTTTGAATTTATTCCTTCAATATCTCTTCTTCTGTTGAAATATGTTTCGGCATATCCTGTTTCTTCGGCTCTTTTTATAATTTCTTCTTCAAGGATTTTTACCTTTGGATACTCTGCAAAATATTTTGCAATATAGTCTTCTGCATCTTTTCTGGTAATTTTCAACTCTTTTGCCAATCCAAATGCTGTTTTTCCATAAATGATACTGAAATTTACTATCTTGGCAGCTGTTCTCTGCTCTCTTGAAACCTCTTCATTTTCAGCAAGTCCGAAAATTTTTCTTGCTGTCAAATCATGCAGGTCTTTTTTAGCTCTGTAAGCACTGATAAGATTTTCGTCTCCGGAAATTTCTGTAAGAACTCTCAACTCAATTTGTGAATAATCTATTCCCAGAAGTTTGTAACCTTTTTTTGCTGTGAATCCTTCTCTTATTCTCATTCCGTCATCAGTTTTTACAGGAATATTCTGCAGATTTGGATCTGATGAAGACAATCTTCCTGTGGCTGTTCCTGTCTGATTAAAACTTGTATGTATTCTGTTGTTTTCGTCCACAGCTTTTGGAAGAGCATCAATATATGTGGATTTTAGTTTTGAAAGTTTTCTGTATTCTAATATATATTTAGCTATCTCTTCTCCTCTTGCTTCCAACTCTTCAAGAACTTCCACATTTGTGGAAAGCCCTGTTTTTGTCTTTTTCACAGGAGCAATATTAAGATTTATGAAAAGTACCTCTGCCAGCTGTTTCGGAGAATTAAGATTAAAACTTCCCCCTGCAATTTTGTAAATTTCCTTTTCCAAAATTTCAAGTTTTTCTCCTACTTCTTCGCCAAACTTATGAAAATATTCGGGACTTATCATTATCCCCTCTTCCTCCATTGAATTTAACACTTCAATAAGAGGCATCTCAATATTTTTTAGCACGGTTGTTAGATTTTTTTCTTCAAGCTGCTCTTTTAAAGATAGATACACCTCTTTTACACCGTCAGCTCTTTCACACAAATATTCTCCATATTTTTCAATATCGGTTTCTTCAGGTTTTGCTTTCCCAAAAACATCAGCATATTTTTTAATCTCTTTTGAGCTTTCTGCTGCAAGCATTCCGTCAATATCTTCTCTCGTTTGAGCAGTGATAAGATGATATCCTATCATCTCGTCAAATTCCATATTTTCTGCCGAAATTTTAAAAACATTTCTTAAAATATTTTTAAAATTGTATGTTACAAATTTTTTGTTCAGAGAAAATATTTTATTTAAAAATTCTTTGCTTAAATTCTGATATTTTTCTCCAAGCTTTAATACATGATACAAAGGCACATAATAATTTCTTGTATCTGTCGAAAAAGAAATTCCTGCTCCTTCACTGTAAAAATATATAAATTCGTCAGAATTTATATCCTCATACATAATATTAAATTTTTCTTCTGTATCAGCTATCATTATCTGACTTTCTTTTATTTTTTTCGGCTGAGATACTTCTGAGTTTACAGAGAAAAGCCCAAGCTGTCCTCCGTTATTTTCAGATTGTTCAGCTTTTGCTTCATTTTCCTCTTCAACCTCATTCAATCCCATTCTTTTTATAAGAGCTTTAAATCCAAGTTCTTTAAAAAGAGCCAAAAGTTTTTTGTTATCAATACTGTATTTTAAATCTTCCTCTTCTGCTTCCAAAGGTATTTCTGTTTCAATAGTTGCAAGTTTTCTGCTCAAAAATGCAGTTTCTTTGTCTTCCTTTATATTATTGATAAGAGAAGGTCCTATTCCGGAAATCTCTTTTAGCGAATCTACATTTTCATAAATCCCCTCAAGGTTTCCATATTTCTCAAGCATAGGGATTGCTTTTTTCGGACCGACTTTTCTGACTCCCGGAATTCCGTCGCTGCTGTCCCCAATAAGCCCAAATAAATCGGGTATCATCTCAGGATAAACTCCCAAATGTTCTTTTACATCTTCTCTTGTGGAAAGAATTTTAAATCCTCCCCCGTCTCCTTTTCCAAGAAGAGCTATTTTTATATTTTCGTTCAAAAGCTGAGTCAAATCTTTGTCTCCTGTGATTATTATCACTTCAAATCCGTCTTTTGCAAATTTTCTGCTCAGAGTTCCCATAACATCGTCAGCTTCATATCCCGCTATTTTAAATCTTTCTATTCCAAAGCAATCCAAAACCTCTTCTATTCTTCCCATTTGAACCAAAAGGTCTTCAGGCATAG
>UQXM01000070.1 GCA_900545035.1 uncultured Fusobacterium sp.
TTGCTCCAAATCCATTTTCGATTATAAAGATTGGAAGTTCATATCTTTCATATAAAGTTGCAAGAGAATATCTTAACCCTACAGGATCTATCTGCCAGCCCCAATCACTTGCTTTTACATATGGATTTTTTATTGATTTAGATGTTGCTCCGTCAAGAGATAAAGAAGTATCTTTTTCAATGTCAGCTTTTACTGCACCAGACATATAATAACTTATTCCTACATAATCTATTTTTCCCTCAGCAAGAATTTTTTCATCTCTTTCTTCCATTTGAATATTTACATTTTCTTTTTTCCACATTGCTTTTGCATAAGCAGGATAATGACCTCTTACATGAACATCCATAAAATAATATCTTTCATGCATTTCTTCAACAGCAGTCATCACATCATCAGGATTGCATGAATATGGATACACCGGCACCCAACCACACATCCCTCCGATTTTAAATTCCGGATTTATTTCATGCCCTTTTTTTACGATCAAAGCACTTGCTAAAAATTCATGATGTGCTGCCTGAAACATTGCTTCTCTAGGATTTTGGTAATCAGAAAATTTTACTCCTGAATTTGTCCAACCGAAAATATCCGTAGAAGTATTTGATTGGTTATTTATTTCATTAAAAGTTATCCAATATTTAACTTTATTTTTATAACGAGTCATAACAGTTTCTGCAAATTTTACAAAATAATCAATGACCTTACGATTTATCCATCCGCCGTAACTTTCAGCAAGATGATAAGGCATTTCAAAATGGCTCAAAGTTATTACAGGTTCTATTCCATATTTTAAAAGTTCGTCAAATAAATCATCGTAGAATTTTAACCCTGCTTCATTTGGAGTTTTTTCATCTCCGTTTGGAAAAATTCTTGTCCAAGCTATACTTGTTCTGAAACATTTAAATCCCATTTCAGCAAGAAGGGCAATATCCTCTTTATAGTGATGATAAAAATCTGTTGCTTCGTGGTTTGGATAAAATTCTCCTTCAATAACACCATCTGTTATTTTTCTCATTTTATCTTTTGTTCCCCCTGTCATAACATCTATAACACTCACACCTTTTCCGTCAACATTCCAAGCACCTTCTATTTGATGAGCTGCAACAGCTCCTCCCCATAAAAAATTTTCAGGTAATTTATATCCCATATTTTTTAACCTCGCTTTTAATTTTTTTATTTTTTATTTTATATTTTATTCTAATTTATATTTTTATCCAATTTATATTTTTAATTTAATATTTTTATTTTTCTTTTGGGTCATCAAATCCTACAATCATAACAAGAACAGCAGGAACAACAACAGCAAGAACAGAACCTATTACCATTCCTATAAATCCTGTTGTGCTATTTGGATTTATAGCATTTACTATTGTAAGAATTCCCGGAAGTCCGGCATAAGCATAATAAACCGTTCCGAAGAAACTCATAACAGCAGCTGAAACAGCTCCGCCTATACAGGCACAGATAAATGGTTTTTTAAGACGAAGTGTAACTCCGTAAAGTGTAGGCTCTGTAATCCCAAATATACCTGTAATGCTTGCTGAAAGAGCAACTTTTTTAAGTTCTTTATTTTTTGATTTTATAAAACATCCTATTGCTGCACCAATTTGAGCAATTACAGCAAGAGTCTGAAATGCTTGGAAAGCATCATAACCATATATACTGAAATTTGCCATTACCATTGGAGTTATTCCCCAGTGAACTCCAAAAATTACAAATATTTCCCAAAGTCCTCCGATTAAAATTGCTCCCAGAAGAGGTGCTTTTTCCATCAAAATATTAAATCCAACTGCAACTGCTTCAGCTCCGCCGTTTGTTAAAGGTCCTATTAATAAAATTGTAAGAGGAACCATAACTATCATACAAACAAAAGGAACAAGAAGTGCTTTCATTATCTCAGGAACTTTTTTATTAAGAAAATGCTCCAAGTAAGAAAGAACCAAAACAAGAAATAAAGGTGGAAGAACTGACGACCCGTAAGTTACTCCTGACAGGTTAAAAAACAGAAAATTTACAGCCTCTCCCTTTGTAATTCTTCCGGCAATTTCCACCCAGCTTGGATTTATAAGAGCAGCACAACAAGTAACAGCTATAAATGTATTGCATTTAAAATGTTTTGATGCTGTTATTCCAATTAAAACCGGCAAAAATGCAAAAGGTGTCCATGATATAAAACTTAAAATTTCATATGTTCCTGTTGCTGCAAACTGTGGATAAAATAAATTTATCAAAATCAAAATTCCCTGTAAAATTCCTGCTGCTGCAAGAATATAAATAAATGGAGCAAAAACTGCTGACATTGTTGCTATTATTCTGTTTAACAGAGGCTGCTTTTTAGTTTCTTCTTCCGCAGTCGCTGTTTCAAGATTAAGATGTTTTACAACATTTTCATAAACTTCTCCGACATGAGTTCCTATTACAATCTGGAATTGCCCTGAATTTTCTACAACTGTTATTACCCCTGTAAGATTTTGAACTTTTTCTTTTGTTCCTTCAGGTGTTTCCTTTAAAACTAAACGAAGTCTTGTCGCACAACGAGTAGCATTTATAATATTTTCTTTTCCTCCAACTTCACGAATAATATCTTCTGCAAGTTTTGGATAATCTCTTTTTACTTGAGCCATTTTTACCTCCGTATTTTTAAAATTTGAATTGTTTTGTTATTTACAGCTCAACTATAACACAGTTTAATTTATTTTAAAATATTTTAAGATAATATAGGTTCACTGTTTCAAAAAAACTTAAAAATTTATATATTTTTTTGTTTCATTGTTTCAAAAAACAAAAAAAGAAACAGAAATCTTTCAAAATTTCCATTTCTTTTTATATTTATTTGGTATACCCCCAGTCATTTTTCTTTAAAAGTCCCCAAAGAGCAGCTTCACCTATTTTATCGTAAATTTTATTAAGTGCTATATTTTTATCATATTCCATTGCAAATTCCAATCCCCACAAAATATCCAAAAGATATTTTACAGAACTGAAAAATGTCGGAAATAAAAATTCTTGAAAACTTTTTGGAGCAGAGGCAAATAAAAAATCATCTGCAAGGCTTACAAGGGTGCTATCTTTATTAGCTGTAATCACCAAAAATTTTGTTTTCTTCTCTTTTAAAATTTTTGCAATTTCCACAAGCTTGCCGTTTTCTCCTGTGTGGCTTATAAAAATGGCAAAATGTTTTTCATCGCTCATGAGAGCATTTATAGCCTGCATATTTGTAGCTGTATATGTGTTTGTCTTTTTTCTTGCATGAAAATACTGGCTGCTGCCATATTGTGTCAAATAATAATTTACATCAAACGCATAAAAATCAACTGTTTCAGCTTTATGAATATTTTCCGCCACCCTTTTTAATTTTTCAAAACTAATTCCCTCAGAAGTTTCTTCTATTGCTCTCTTTTGCACCTCTGTTACTTTTCTTACAATGGTAACAACATTTTCTTCACCTAAAAGCTCTATATTTTCTTTTGTTTTAGTTGTGGAAAATTTTATTTCGCTTATAAATTTAAAACGAAATTCGGGATAACCTTTATAACCTAATTTTCTGCAAAATCTTGTTACAGAGGCGGCACTGGTAAAAGTTGCTTTTCCAAGTTCTCTTGCCGACATTCTTTCTATATCTTCAGGATGTTCAAGAATATAGTTTTTTATATCCAATTCACTTGAGGTTCCGTTTATAAAATTTTTAAGTTCTTTTAATATTATCATTTTTTCTCCGACTATATAATAAATTTATATTTTTTAAATTTCTATCTGTAAATATTTTCCCTCTATTTCATAATTTTCAAACTGATTTATTCTTTTCAGTTCCTGTTCAATAAGAGAAATATAATTTTCAAGCTGGCTCTCTTCAAAACCTCCTGTTTTATAATCCACAACAAGTATTTTTCCTTTTTCATTTTCGGAAGCTTTTTGTATCATCACTCTGTCCAAACGATAAAGTTTATTTTCTTTTTCTGAATAAATAGAATATTCGGGATAAATTATATCCCATTCTTTTGAAAAAATAATTTTATTCTCTTCCAAAAATTTTTCTATTCCTCTGCTTCTTAAAATTTTTTGAAGATTTTCTCTGCCGAAAGAAGCTCCATATTTTGATATAACTGATTTTTCAGCTTTTTCTCTCTCTTCAGCAGTATTATTAATTATATTTTCCAAGAAAAAGTGAACAGCTGTTCCTGTCTCCCTTTTTTCTTCCCTTTCTGAACTGTATTTTCTCTCTTCCTCTTCAAGTTTTTTAATATTTTCTTTTGTTTTTTCACTGTCATAAACAGCCTCTGAAAAATCCAAAATAAAATCTTTTGTTTTTTCCGAAATATTTTTAGAAATTTCATCATCTGTTTTTTCTGAAAAAACTATTTCTCCCATGCTCCAAGATTTTTCGGTTTCAGAAATATATTTTTCAAAAACAGTTTCTCTCATAAGAGAATTTTCTTTTTTCATTTTGACAAGAATTATAAATAAATTATTTTTTGGACGGGTAAGTGCCACATAGAGATTATTTATCTCTTCTTCCTCTCTTCTTTGTTTTTTATCTTCTGCATAATCATAACTGCTTTCCAAATATTTCAAAACTTTTTCAAAAGAACTGTCAATTATCATATAATTTTGTACTGTTTCATAATCTTTGCTCATACAAATATTAAACTGTACTCCTGTATCTGCTTTGGACGAAGTTTCTTTATGAATATAAAAAACTGTATCAAATTCCAATCCTTTTGATTTGTGAATACTCATAAGAACAACTGCATTTTTCATTTCAATTGAGCTTTGAGTATATTCGGAAGATGAACTGTTTTCCTCTGCTTCCTGTAAAAATTCTTTAAGATTATCGAATTTTTTTATTGTATCCATAAAATTATAAACATTCTGAACATCACTTTCTCCCGAATATTTTTTTAAAATATCAAATTTTAAAATTATCTCTTCTGTTAATCCGGAAAGTTTCAGTTCATTATTTTCAAATTTTCTTTTGATATCTTTTATATATTCCAAAACTGTATTCAGTTTTTCATCAGAAAATTTGAAGTTTTCAAAGTCATTTTTAAAAATTACAAGTTCTTTCAGACTGCTGTCATCTATCAGAATAATATCATCTCTCAAAAATTCCGCCAAATAAAAAATATTATCTGTAACAAGATATTTTAAAAATTTCATTACAGGCACAGCCGTTCTGTGTGAAAAGATATCCAAATTAGTCTCAAGAAAATATGGAATTTTATTTTCAGAAAGAATTTCTGCCATTCTGTCAAGTGTTGCATTATTTCTGGCAAGTATTCCTATACCTCTGTAATTTCCGCCAAATTTTTCTTTGATAATCTCTGCTGTTTTATAAAGTCCCGCTTCTTCATTGTCGCTGCTGTCAATTATCTCAACATATCCTTTTTCTTCTTTTTTGTTGCTTTTTACTTTTTCAAAATCCCAGTGTATATTTTTTGCCTTTGCACAGCAAGAATATTTTTCAAAAAACTCATTTGTAAATTCCACAATATTTTTACAGCTTCTGTATGATGTATCAAGATATTCTTCATTTCCCTCTGTAATTTCGGCAAGATTTACAAAAAGATTTTTATCTCCTCCACGCCAGCCGTAAATACTTTGTTTTTCATCTCCGACACAAATCACTTTTTCGGCACTTTTCACCATACTCATAAAAATTTTCCACTGAACAACACTTGTATCCTGAAACTCATCTATAAATATTGTAGAAATTCCGCTTTCAAGAATATCCCTCATATAATCTGTAATTTTGTTTTCATTAACAAGATTTAATCTTTCATCGTTTAAATATTCAAGAGTATAATTTGTAATATCGTTATGAGTAAATTTTCTCTCTTTAAATTTTATTTCGTCATAAATATTATAAATCCTTTCCAAAAATGAAAATATCTCTTTTTCATAAGGAATAAGTGTATCATTGTAAATTCTTCCTGCCAGTTCTTTCAAAAGTTCTTCGTGAAGCTCTGCAAGCTCTTCATTTTCTTCAATAAGGTCAAGAACTTTTGTAGTTTTTGTTTTCTGTCCGTTTTTTATCTCTTTCTCAAAAATCATGCTCCAGTTGTCATAAATAAAATTTTCTTTTTCCTCTTGGGTAATTTTATCAAGATACGGATAATACTCTTTTTTTATAAAATTTTTCAAAGTTTCTCCTGCTTTTCCTTTTTTATCACAAATATCCTGTAAAATTTCAAGAGATTTATCCAACTGATTTAAAGTTCCTTTTAACCGATAATTTTCTCTCTCAAAATTTTTTCCGTAAATCTGTTTTATCAAGAGAGATTTCCATCTTTCATCAATTATATTTTTTATAATTTTCACATAACTTTCGGCACTTCTTTCTACATTTGCTTCCAAAAAATTTTTTAAAATATTAAAATCCTGTCTGTTTCTGAAAATTCTCTCAAAACATCTTTTTAAATATTCTTCATTTCCGCTGTCGTCTATTATATCATAGGAATTTATATTCAACATAGGAGCAACTGCTGTTTTAAAAATCAGATTTTTCAGTCCGTCAATGGTAAAAATTTTCAGACTGTCTCTGTTCAAAATAATCTCTTTGTATATTTTTTCAGATTTTTTAAAAATATCATCTGTATTCTGAAATTTTTCGGGATACAAATTTTTAATATTTTCTGCTATATCTTCATTCCCTTCAGAAAGCTCTTTTAAAAAATCGATTATTCTGCTTTTTATTTCGGCAGCAGCTTTTTTTGTAAAGGTCATAATAACAATATCTCTTATTTTTTCTCCGCCAAAAAGAGAAGCTGCATATTCAAGTGCCAGTCTGTAAGTTTTTCCTGTTCCTGCACTGGCTTTTAAAATTTTTCTTTCCATATTACATTACCTCTCTTCTGCAAATCTGAATATAAGGACAGTACACACAGCTTCCTTTTTTTTCTGCTCTCTCATAATATTTTTTTCCTGCAAAGTCTTTGAAAAACTCTTCCAATTCAGTTTTTGAAACAGTTGATTTATCTATTTTTTCATAGCTTCCCTGTATTACATTATATATTCTTTTAAGAGCTGCGTTTTCATCTCCGTACATGATTATGGAATAAATATCCAGCTGCTCGGCTTTTTTTCCTCCTGTTTTATAATCCACAATATATTTTCCTCCGTCCTCTGTTTCAACCACAAGGTCGGCTCTTCCTTTTATAAATATATCCGTATCGCCTTCAAAAAACGGAACTTTATCAGAATCGCTTTTTTCTCCCCAGAAAATATTCACTTTTTTTCCTGAAAGTTCCTTTTCTATCTCCCTGTAAAATTTAAAAAGATTGGATTTTATTTTTGGAAACAGTACTTCTTTAAAATATAAATCCATATACACAGGAATTTTCATACTGTTTTCTGCTAAAATTTTCTCAATAATTCTGTTTGTTTCTGCTTCGTCCAATCTGTAATCGCTGTGTTTTTTAATATTCATATATACTTTTTTGGAAACTTCGTCAAAAATTTTGTGAGCTGTTATCCCCAAAAATCTCATAGATGTTCCGTAATCCTCTTTTTCATCCCCGGAAAGTTCTCCGTTTCTCTCAAGAAAAAATCTGTATCCGCACTCCCGCAGATTTATTACATCATAAGTTCCCAAAACAAGTTTATTGTCTTCAAAATCTCTGCTTTCTTTTTTCAAAGAAAAATATTCTTCAATGTTTTTTAATTTGTCAAAATCAAAAATTTTATCTTCAGAATTTGTAAGACTGTTTTTTATAATCTCAAAAATTTCATCTTTTGAAAGAGGATTTTTTTCAATCTGAATATTGTATCTTAACATCAATTCATCTAAAAATACAGATTTTCCCACACCTTCATTTTCTATATTTTGAGTGAAAATCACAGATTCTCCGCAGTTAAAAATTCCCTGTACAAATCTGTATTTTGCAATAAGTTTTTTTTCTTCAAAAGTGGTAAAACCGTTTGCTCCTCTCTGACTTTCTGTAAAAATCATATCATCTTTAAGATTTCCCGGCAGAGAGGTACTGTCTGTATCAACAAAATAAGATTTCCCTCCTGATTTTATTCTCGAATCGGAAATATTTTTTACTATTCCCAAAAGTTTAGCTTCATCTTTTTCAACCTCTCTTATTTCTATTCCCTCCATATATTTTATAAGAAGAGTATAAAGATCTGTCCCTGTATTTTCTCTGAAAAGTTCCCTGAAACCTCCTGCTCCGCAAAGCTTCTCACTGGTTTTAATATTATCCACAGCCTGATAAAATTTTTCCACAATATCAAGATACTCACTCTCTCTGAATTTTTCAAAACCGATTTTTTTTATATATTCCACAAATTCATCAACTGTTTTATAGCTTTTTATTTCCAAAATATCTTTGTAAATTCTGCCAAATGTTTCTGAGATATCATCAAAATAATTTTCTCCCTCTTCTGATTCTTCTGCAATTTTTTTTATTTCCATATCATTTAAAATCATCTCTTTAAAAAGTTTCTCATCTATATATTTATATTCAGCAGAAAAAATCTGTCTGAATTTTTTTTCGGCAGTTTTATTTATATTATAAATATATTTAAAAATTTCACAATCCAAAGCCTCTGCAAAATTTTCAACAGGAATACTGTTTCTCTTTTTCGGTTCAAGAGAGAGAACAAGAGAATTCTGTATTTTCATAAATTTATATAGTTTTGTGTCATCAAGAACTTTCAGCTTCTGTGAAGCAAAATATTTTGGAAAAAGCTGTGCATATCTGTTTTTATCGGGAACAGATGAAAAAATCTCTTTTATATTTTTTTCATTATTTTTTAAAATCCAGATAAGATTTATAATTTCTGACATCTCTCCGGAATTTTCAAACACTCTGCATTTTATCTCATTTTTTGAAAGAGATACCTTTTCTATTTCCAGCTTTTCCTCATTATAATCTTCACGAGACATCTGCAAAATTATTTCCACATCTGCTATTCTGTCCAACTTTTTTAATATTTCTTTCATTAATGGTGTAAAACAAGGTATATCTGCAAAAATTATTTTATTATAATCTTTTATAAATTCTTCACTATAATTTTCAATATGTTCTGTCCAGTCGCTGGGAATAAAATCATTTTTCTTTAAAAAAACATCATATTCTTCTTTTAAAATATCAAATTTTTTTATATATTCTTTCTGCCACTCCTGTAATCCCTCAATATTTTCTGTCATATTAAGAGAAAGCTCCCTGTAATATTTAAAAAACAGGTCGGCAAAATCAATAATATCATAATAGTTTTGAATGTTCAGCATATCTTTATGCTCTTTTTTCAAAACTCTGTACAAAGTAAGAGGTCTTTTTGCTTCTGTAAGAATTATTTTTTCTGTGATAAATATTTTTTTCTGGGATGCATCCGAATGTCGAAGAGGCGCCCCGCATTCCGTACGCTTT
>UQXM01000071.1 GCA_900545035.1 uncultured Fusobacterium sp.
TTGTTTGCTTAATAATGTTTTAACGAGTTTGTTCATAGGCTTCTCGAAATAGTAGCAGTAGTAAGAGCAAAAAATATAAAAGAAGCGGTAAGAATATCAAGTGCATGTATTGAAGGAGGAGTTTCTGCAATAGAGGTTACATATACAGTGCCTGGTGCAACAGAAGTTATAAAAGCATTAAAAGAAACATTCCCTGCTGAAAAATTAACAGTAGGAGCAGGAACTGTTTTAGATGCTGCAACAGCAAGAATAGCTATTCTTGCAGGTGCTGAATATATTGTTTCACCTGGGTTTGATGAAGAAACAGCAAAGCTTTGCAATCTATATCAAATTCCTTATATGCCAGGATGCATGACAATTACTGAAATGACGAAAGCAATGCAATATGGAGTTGATATTATTAAATTATTCCCTGGAAGTGCCTTTGGACCATCATTTGTTAAAGCAGTAAAAGCACCATTACCTCAAGCTAATATTATGCCTACTGGTGGAGTAAGTCTTGAAAATGTTGAAGAATGGTTCAAAAACGGTGTCGTTGCAGTAGGAGCAGGAGGAAAACTTGCTACAGGTTCAAGTGAATCAATAACAGCAACAGCAAAAGCATTTGTGGAAAAAATAAGAGAAATTAGAAACAAATAACTCTGGAGGCTCATTATGGAAAAAATATTTAATTTTAAAGGAAAAGAATTTGGACTAGCAAGCAGTGGTGAGATTATTTTAAGACTTTCTCCTGTCAATAATGAAATGCTTGTACAAGGGACACTTCTTGAAAAAAATGTTGGAGGAGCGGAGTTTAATGTTGCAACAGGTGTATCGTCTCTTGGTATAAAAAGTACTCTTATAACTAAACTTCCTAAAAATGAACTTGGAAGATATGCAAAAAGAATAATAAATTCAAATGGTGTGGATAGTAGTTTTATCGTTGATGATGACTCTCTTTATAAACGACTTGCTTTATATTTTTATGAATTTGGAGCATCTCCAAGAAAGCCTAATGTAACTTATGATAGACATAACTCATCATTTCAGTTTTTGACTATTGATGAAATTGATAAATCTGTATATGATAAGTGTGAAATTTTTCATACAAGTGGAATAAGTTTAGGACTTTGTGAAAATTCTAAGCAATTGACAAAAGATTTAATAAAGAATTTTAAAGATAAAGAGGGAATTATATCTTTCGATGTAAACTTTAGAAGAAACTTATGGGGAAATGAAGAAGCTGCAAGAAAAGAAATAGAAAAGATACTTCCTTTTGTTGATATTCTTTTTGCGTCTGAGGAAACATTCAGAAAAATGTTCCAAAAAACAGGAAGTATGGAAACAATAATGAGGGAATTTGCATCTCAATATAATATAGCTATTATTGCTTCAAGTCAAAGAACAGTAAATTCTCCGAAATCTCATAATTTTACATCTATAATATATAATAAAAAAGAGAATAAATTTTATTCCGAAAAGCCTTATCAAAATATAGAAATTGTAGATAGAATAGGAAGCGGTGATGCCTATGTTGCTGGTGTTCTTTATGGTATATTAAAATATAACAATACAGAAAAAGCATTAAAATTTGGCAATGCATGTGGAACTATAAAAAATACAATTTCAGGTGATAATAACTGTGCAAGTGCAGAACTTATTAAAGGGATAATAGAGGATCACGAATTTGGAAGTACAAGTGAGATGAACAGATAATAATATTCAGCTAGAAATCAATTTTTCTAATAAAATTTTTACCTTCCGAAAAAGCAGGATTTTTTCCTGCTTTTTTGCTTTAAATAAACCAAAAGAGAACCTGAAAATTCAAGTTCTCTTTTGATTATATATGTAATTTTAATATTAAGGACTATTTTTTTATGATTAGGTTGAATAGTTTTTCAGCAGCTTTTATAGGTCCTTCATGTTCTTTTCCTTTAACACCAAGCATAGTTCTTATTTGTCCGACCATAATTTTATCTTCAAACATTTTTCCGAAATATTTATCAATCAAAACATCTGTTTCTTTTTGTTTTTGAACAGGACCGAATGGGTTGGCAAAGTATGAAGTAACAATACCTTTTTCACTTGTAGTTCCTTTTGCCATTCTCTTACCGGCAACAAATACCTCTTTTGCTTCTTCAGGAGTATTGAAGAATGTAAGTTCTTCTCCTTCTTCATAGTTATTTGCATACAGGAAGTATTCGATAGGATATCCGTTCATAATAGTTGCATAACTTGAAATAGGAATAACTACCCTTGCATTTATTTTGTTAGGATTCATAAAGATACTTCTGTCCATTTGCTTGTAAGCATATCCTGAATCAAGGTCATCAAGTCTTACGAAAGCTCCAACTTCTGTACCGTATCCAAGAATTTTTCCGTCTTTTATTTTTAATACTCCCATATCGTCAAAGATGACTTTCATCTCTTTTACATATTCTTCACTAAGAACTCTGAATGCCTCAAGACTTTCTGATTTCCCTGCACCACTGTCTCCCATGATAACAATATTGAAATTATCTCCTGTTTTCATAGTAACATTTACCATTGCCCCGTGAATAGGAAGTCCACCTTGCTCAATCATTTTTAAGTTGTGAAGAGTAAGAGTCATTTTTTTAACATATCCAAAGTAGTCGATATCTTCACTGTAGTTGATATATCCAACCATGATATCATTTATTTTATCATTGTAGAAAAGAGTTTTCATTTTAGGGTCAAAATCTCTTGCTCCGTATACAAATACGATATCAGGTTTTTTATTTACATATTCTTCTTCCTGAGCCAGTTCAAAAAGATTTGCAAGAGTTACTCCTTGAGCCATAAAATCTTTATTGAAATAAATAAATGCAAGAAGAGAACCTACTTTTGCAGGATAACAAAGCCAGTCTTCAGAGTTCAGATACATTCCTTCGATTGGATTTTCATTTACCTCTTTAAAAACACCTTTTCTTGTATTTTGTTTAGGATAAGTGATAAACGGAGGCTGTAAAATTACAGAATTTATAAAGTTTACTTTTTCAAGAGCATAATATTCTTTAGGAATATTCCAGTTCACATTGCTTACTATTATTCCAAGATTTGCTCCTGCAGGAAGCTGTCTGTATACTCTGTGTTTAGTTTCCATTACAGTTTCTTCTATTTTTCTGTATGTAGCCAGCACCAGATTTGTAAAGTTATTCATTGAGTTAAAGAAATTTGCATTTTGAAGTCCTGCTTCAAATTTTTTGTTTCTGATGATTGCGTATCTTTCAAATTTTCTCCAATAACTGTAAAGCTCTTCAATAAATTCTACAACCAAATCTTTGTCAGAGAAAAATCTTTCATATTTAATATCTAATTTTTCAATACTTGCTGTGTCAAAAACGATAAGAAGTTTGAAAAGATGTGTTACTTCTTCTGTAATATCTTTATCTCCTGCAAGTGCTTTTAAAAGTTTATAAACTTCTGTATCTTTTTTTGTGATTTTAAGGATGTATGAGTTCAGTATTTTTCTGAATCCTGAACTGCTTAAAAGCTCGTCAGATGATGTACAGTATTTTGCAGTAAAGTTCAGCATAACACTGTTTCTGTTAATTGAAAATTCTTGTTTCAAAATAAAACCTCCGATTATTTATTAATATTTAAAAATTATTTACTGAATTTTTTTATAGAGTCTGCAATTTCTTTTGGAAGTGTTTCAAGTTTTTTGCATGGAACACTGCAGAATGCCACTCTTATTCCTCCGGCTGTTGGAAGAACAAATATTTTTTTCTCTTTTAAATCTGTTATTATTTCAGTTTTATTTTCAGATACAGGGATTGTCATAAAAAATCCGCTTCTGAAAGGACAAAGAGCAAGTCCTTCTTTTTTTGCTTCTCTTACAAAAATTTCTGCTCTTTTTTCAAGAGTTTCACGGGCTTCATTTCTTTCTTTTTCCACTTGTTTAAGAAGATTTTCATCTTCATAAATATCAGAAAGAAGTTTCATTCCTGCTCTTGAAATATTTGACCATGTAGTACGGCAAAGGAAAGATGAGTTTGTATCAAATTCATCAATAACAGCCTTACTTGATGAAACAGCAACCTGTGCTCCAACTCTTACACCATAACAAGTATATGATTTTGACATACTGTAAGCTATCATTATTAAAATATTTTCAGGAAGTCCGTTAAAAAGTGTCATATATTTTCTTGCTTCATCTTGTCCTCTGAAATCATAATCTATATATGCAATATCATTTAAAAGTATTACATCTCCATATTTTGCTGCTTCTTTTAAGATTTCCACAACTTCCTGCCATTCTTCGAATGTAAGAGAATATCCTGTTGGATTTTGACAAGGATCGTTTATAATTGCAAGAACTTTATGCTGTGTTTTTGCCATATTTAAAACTTTTTCTGCAAAATCTTTTATATTAAATTTTTCTCCGTCAAAAAGAGAGTATGTTTCATAACCAAGCTGACATGAAGAAGCAATATTTACATATGATTCCCACATGTAACATGGAAGAAGAATTTTCTGTCCTGCATCCATATATCCTCTTATTGTGTTTGTTATTGCTCCTGTTCCTCCGGGAGTGGCAGTAACACCTATATATGATTTATCAAATGATGTTTCGTATTTTCCAAAAACATTTTTCTTAACAGCAGATTTGTATTCTGCACTTCCGCTGACTCCTGCAGCATAACCGAAAATATCAACAGCAGGTATTTTTCTGAAAAGTTTATCTACAGTATTAAGTACTGTAAAAGCTTCATCTTCTCCATACATTGTTCCAAGAGTACAGTTTACTACCTGTTCTTTTCCATATATTTTTTCAGCATCTTTTACTTCTTTTGCAACTTCAAATGCTCCTTTTCCAAGAGCTTTTCCCCTCATTTTTTCTGCTATCAAGATAAACTCCCCCTTTATTTTAAAATTTAAAAATAGGATTTTTTAACTATGTTTAAGTATACACGAGAAATTTTAATCAGTCAATTAAAATGTTAATATAATTAAATTCATCAATGATTATTTAAATTACAATATATTTTATAAATTTTATAAAAATAAAAGAAATATAAATTACATTTTTTAATAAAAATGTAAAAAAAATTACAAAAATATTGATTTTTTTATTTTTTTGAGTTATACTTAAATCAAAACAGGGAGGAATATATGGAAATATATATATTAAATTCTATAAAAGCACAATATGATGATTTAACTAAAGGTTTTAAAAAAATAGCTGATTTTATATTAGAAAATTTTACTCAAATCCCTTTTTTATCAATAAAAGAAATATCGGAAATAATAGGGACAAGTTCTGCAACAGTTATAAGATTTACTCAATTTTTTGGATATAAAGGATATTTGGAATTTCAAAAAGATATACAAAAAATTTTAAAAAAAGAAATATCTCCAATGAAAGAATTCAAAGAATCTATTTTACAAAGCGAGAGAGAAGAATCTCTTTTAGATGAAATAATAAAAGAAGATATAGGAATATTAAAAAAACTTTCAAACGAAAACTTGAAAGAAAATTTAAATAAGGCATTAGAAATACTAAAAACTTCAGGAACAATTTATATAGTTTCTAGTAGATCTTCTTATTCTTTAGGATATTATTTTTATTTTATGCTAAAAGAATTTAAAAAAAATGTTGAACTTATATCATCAGGGACAGAAGATTATACTCATAAATTACTTTATTTAAAAGAAAATGATATTTTATTTGCAATATCTTTTCATGCTTATACAGAATTTACTTATAAAATAACACAATATTTTAAAAAAAGAAATAATAGAATAATTTCTTTAACAGATAGTCTTAGTTCGCCTTTTAGTCTGATATCGGATTGTATTCTTATAAATAAAAGAAGTGAAAAAAGTTATTCTTTTGTAGGAGCAATAACAATTTTAAATACTCTTTGCGTAAGTTTAGGAAAAATAGATAAAGAAGAAACTTTAAAAAAATTAGAAAAGTTAAATGAAATTGCCATGGAACTAAAAGTTTATCTATAGAAAACAAATTTAAAGTTTAAGGGAGGAAAAAGTATGATTTTTGATTTGCCACCAATTTTAGGTTTTTTACCACTTATTCTTTACATTTATTTGATGCTTAAAGGTAAAGATATGAATTTGTCAGTTCTTTTATGTGTATTACTTGGTGCTGTGATGACTGGAGAAAGTATAATTGGTTTTGGGGAAACATTAAAAAATTCTCTTAGTTCATTTTTATCATTAATAGGTTTTATAATTGTTTTGGGATCAGGTTTAGGAGAAGTTTTAACTCATACTAAAGTAGCTCAAAATATAGTGTATTTTGTAGTTGAAAAAACAAATATAAAAACAGAAAAACAAGCGATTCTAATATCAATGATTACATGTACTTTATTAGTTTCTATGCTTGGAACTTTATCAGGTTCAGTAGCTATTGTAGCACCTATACTAATTCCAATTGTAGCATGTCTAGGTCTTACTCCAAGTACATTGGGAGTAATATTTCATGGAGCAGCAGCAACAGGTTTACAGATTGGTCCATTTGTACCTCCTGTAGCAACTATAATGGGTCTTACTGGTTTAACTTATTCATCTTTTATGTTACATGCAGGACTTCCTATGGGAATTATAATATGGGGTTCAACATACTTTTTAGCTTGTCATACTCAGAAATTAACAAGAGGAAAAGAAAAATTTGATGATACAGACACAAAAGCAGCAGATTTTAAAAGTAGTCCAATAATAAATAGAGCAACTTTTGCATTTTTATTAACTATGATAGTAATGCTTATATATGGAATTGTAGCTAAAGCAGGAGCTTCATATGCAATAGTAGTAATGCTAACAGCTTCACTTGTTACAGGGCTTTCAGCAGGAATGAGTTTAACAGCTTCAATAAAAAAATTAGTTGATGGAGCTTCAAAAATGTATTGGATGTTCTTTATGTTTATTCTTTTTGATCCATTTTTAAATTATGTAGCAAAATCAGGAGCTTTTGAAGCAATTTCTAATTATATGAAACCTTTAATTGATTTAGGTGGTGTTGGTGCATTTTTGATTATTGCAGCAGCTATAGGAGTATTTGGAATTTCTGGTGCAGGAGTTGCTCAGGCTCAAATAACTCATGAATTATTTTTACCATTAGTAACAGCAATGTCAGTAAAAATGGAAATATGGGCATTTATAGTTTTAGTAGCATGTCAAGTTACTTTTTTTGTAAGTCCAACAGTTGATATGGTAGGAACTATGGGACTTGCACATTCTAAAAATATTAAAGCAATGTTAAAAAATGGATGGAGTATTACAATTGTAACATTTATGGTAGTAATAATAAGAGCTATAATTTATGCCAAAGGAGTTTAATTAAATTATTTCATTATTAAGGAGGAAAAATGTTAAATTTTGCACTTTTACAGACAGATATAAAATTTTGTGATCCAGAATATAATTTTGAAAATGTAAGAAAAATGTTTGATAAAGCAATGAAGAATAATGTTAAACCAGATATTGTAGTGTTACCAGAAGATTGGAGTTACGGTTTTTCTGATAAAATGTATCATGATATGGACAATTACTGTGAACCAGAAAATGATCCTTCTATAACAGTATTAAGAGAATTAGCTAAAAAATATAGTGTTTGGGTTGTGGGGGGATCTATTGCAACTAAAAGTAGTAAAGATAATAAAATTAGGAATACAACTTTTTTTATAAATAAAAATGGTGAAATAAATTCAGAATATAGTAAAATGCATTTATACAGTGATATGGATGAAAATTATATGATAGAATCAGGAGATAAAGCTGATGTAGTGGAAACAGAATTAGGAAAATTTGGTTTTATGATTTGTTATGATATTCGTTTTTGCGAATTATCTAGAATTTATGCAATTAAAGGAGCAGAAGCATTGATAGTTACATCAGATTTTCCTAATCCAAGAGTAAATCACTGGAAAACATTATTAACAGCTAGAGCTATAGAAAATCAAATGTTTGTTATAGCTTGTAATCGCGTTGGAGAGAGCCCTATGGGAACTTATTGTGGGCATTCTTTAATTATAAATCCCTGGGGAGAAATAATTGCAGAAGGAGGAGAAGGACAAGAAATAATATATGGAAGTATTGACTTGTCGTTAATTCATGAAATAAGAGAAACAATACATATGTTTAGAGATAGACATCCTGAATTTTATGAAAAAGAAGGAATATTGAAATAAATAATAAACCACCACTATTTAGCGGTGGTTTATTATTAAAAGTAAAAAGAGGTTAAAAGTATGATTCAAAATAAAGAAATAGATAAAATTATAGAAGAAATATATCAGGAGATATTAATATTTAGAAGAAATATACATAAATATCCAGAATTAAGTAATGAAGAAAAAGAAACATCTAAAAAAATAATAGATAAATTGAAAGAGAATAACATAGAAAATATAAAGATAAATTCTTTAAATTATGGAATTATAGGTCAAATTAATGAAATAAAAGATAAAAAAACTATACTTTTTAGGGCGGATATGGACGCTTTACCTTTGGAAGAAATAACAAATTTACCATATTCATCTGTTAATAAACATGTAGCTCATGCATGTGGGCATGATTTTCATACTTCTATTTTACTTGGGACTTTAATAGTATTAAATAAATTAAAAGATAAATTAAATGGAAATATTAGATTTGTTTTCCAACCAGCTGAAGAAGATTCTCCAATAGGAGGAGCGAAAGAGATGATAAGTCAAGGTGTTTTAAATAGGGTTGATGAGGCTTATGCAATGCATGTATTAGGAATCCCTTTAGGAAAAATAGAGATTTGTCCTAATATTGCTACATCTAAATCAGATCGTTTTCGAATAAAAATTATAGGAAAAAGCAGTCATGGATCATTACCAAATGAGGGTAAAGATCCAATAATAGTAGCAGGAAATATAATTTCCTCAATTCAAACAATCATTAGTAGATTTTTAGCTTATTCAGATAAAGCAGTAATATCAGTAGGAAAAATATATGGAGAAAGTAATGCTAATAGCAATACTAAAGGCGGTTATGGAATATATATATCTAATCTGAATAGAGAAATAACAACAATAAATAACACAGGAATAATATCTGGTAAAGCTATTAAGACTAGTAGTAGAAGTAGTGGTTCTGGAATAAATATTTCAAGTGGAACACTAAAGGGATTAAATAATATAGGAATAATATCTGGGAATACTGCTGGTACAGCTTCTGGAACTGGTAATGGAATAAATATTTCAAGTGGAACACTAAAGGGATTAAATAATATAGGAATAATATCTGGGAATACTGCTGGTACAGCTTCTGGAACTGGTAATGGAATAAATATTTCAAGTGGAACACTAAAGGGATTAAATAATATAGGAATAATA
>UQXM01000072.1 GCA_900545035.1 uncultured Fusobacterium sp.
ACAGGCAGGTTATCCGTCCGTTCCGGTTCTGATTCTTCGCCTGTTTTTTCAGGCTCTGCATCTGGTTCCGCCTGCCCCGGAATTCTGTTTCCTTCCGAATCCAGCGTGTATATTTTTTCCTCTCCAGCCTCTATTGTAATCCCTCTCCCCATATACGAAGAAAGCAGTCTCTGCAATTCCATCATTTTATCTTTATCGGCAGAATATGCATACAGCGGGCCAAAAATGGCCTCCGCATCACTTCTGTCATAGGTGACACGGTATTCTTCCGCTCCCTTTTCCACTGCATAGCTGATTTTTCCGGCATTTTCTATGGAAGCAAAGAGCAGAACCGCATTGGAAAAGCTCCATTCCTTTCTTGGCATATCCGCATTTTCCCTGAGCCCGTACACCATAATCAGTTCGTATGGCTCCTGCGTCGTCTGCAATTCCATCTTCCGGTATTCCAGCGTCTCCGGAACCGGCAGCATACCAAACAACGCCGCATCCCGGATGTGATCTCCTATATACGGATTCCTTTTGTCCGACAGCCCGGCCGCCAGCGCTTCTCCTTCCAGAGGCCCTGCCGTCATGCCGCCTTCTTCCTCCTGTGCTTCCCCCTCTTTGGCAGACGGCGAAGTAAGAAGCACCGCCCCTGCCCCCACAACCAGAAGCAGCGCTGCCGCACACAGCCATACGGATGGCTTTCGGAAACTGAGGATATGGGAAATACGCTTTTTCGTATTGCTTTCCCCGAAAGCCGCAGGCAGCATATACCCCATACCATTATTACGAAGCCCCAGGCGCAGAAGGGTCTGCGCATATCCCGCGCGTTCCTGTGCATTCATATTTTTGAAAGGAACTCCTTCAATGATTACCTGTGAACAGTTGTCCTCTCCGGTAGGTTTTAAAAGAATAGGGTTCATAAAACATCTGGGGATAGTGTTGCATGCTTCTGCCTGAACAACCTGTGCTCTGCTCATCTCTTTTCCGTCAATATCAACAAAGGAATTAAGAGCCATATTTTGAGATTTAAAAGGGGCAACTTTGTATCCGTCCTGGGCAAAAATTCTGCATAGACCTGCTGTAAGAATAGATTTTCCCACTGATGAACCAGTACCTTGTAACATTATTTTTTTATGCATTAAAACACCTCTTTTTTAATTTTTCAAAAATAAATTTAACTCTTACTTATTAGTATAATATAAAATAGAAAATTTGTAAAATAAAAGAGGGACTTTACAGTCCCTCTTTTCTGTCAAGTCTAAGCTTCGTATTTAGAAGTTTTTTCTATAAGTCTTTCAATAATTTTTTCCATAGCTTCAGAAGCAGGATTTTTTTCTCCTGAAGCAATATAAGGATGTCCGCTGTCCCCAGCTTCCACAATTCCTGGAACCATAGGAACTTTTCCAAGAAATTCCACATTTAAATCTTTGGCAGCTTTTTCTCCTCCTCCTGTTTTGAATATATCAATTCTCTCTCCGCAGTGAGGGCATACAAATCCGCTCATATTTTCCACAATTCCCAATACAGGCATTCCTACCATTTGTGAGAATTTTACAGATTTTCTTGAGTCTAAGATTGCAACATCTTGAGGTGTTGTAACTATAACACATCCGTCAAGATCTCCCAGAGATTGTGCCATAGTCAGAGGTTCATCTCCTGTTCCGGGCGGAAGGTCAACAACAAGATAGTCAAGTTCTCCCCATTTTATATCTCCAAGAAACTGGTGAATTGCTCCCATTTTTGCAGGTCCTCTCCAAATTACAGGGTCATCTGATGTAGGCAGGAAAAAACTTAAAGAGACAACTTTAAGATTTCCGTCAAGAAGAGAAAGAGGCTCAAATGTAGGCATTTTATAACCTTCTTTTCCAAGCATCAGTGCAATGTTAGGTCCGTGAATATCTGCGTCGACTATTCCTACTTTGTAGCCTTTCATAGCAAGTCCGTATGCAATATTTGTAGACATTGTAGATTTTCCTACTCCGCCTTTACCGCTCATAACAACAATTTTATGTTTAATTTTTTCCATGTTGCTTTTAACTCTTAAATCTAAATCGCTCATTGGTTTAGCACCGTGATTCATTTTGTTCATCTCCTTACTCATATTGTCCAAAAAATTTAATTATATAAAATTATAAAATTTATTACCTTTATACTCAATAATTATACTCCTCAAATGTTTTTCTGTCAATTAAGGATATTTGCAATAAATTAAAAAAAATGTTGACATCTGCAAAAAATAGTAATATAATCATTGCAATTAATAAAAAATTTTTGGGAGGAAAAATGTTACATACAGTAATAAGGAAGATGTTACAAAGAAATATAAATTTATTCCTGCATAAGAAACTGTTTCGTGTGGCATTTTGTCCTGCAAAAGTATAAGATATTTTATAATATGATTATAATTTAATGTACACAAGCACCGGTTCTTTTTGGAGGAAACGGTGTTTTTTTATTTAAAAATTTTATTAAGAGGTGAAAGATTATGAAAATTGTGAAAAAATTATTATTGGCGTTATCTGTTGTGTTTATGTTTGCAGCGTGTGGAGGAGAGCAGAAAAAAGCAGCTGAAAACAAAGTGTATCTGGTGGGAACAAATGCAGAATATCCTCCTTTTGAATATGTGGAAAACGGAGAGGTTGCAGGTTTGGATGCCGATATTATAAAAGAAGCGGCAAAAAGACTTGGAATAGAATATAAATGGCTGAATACAAATTTTGACGGACTTATTCCCGCACTTCAAACAAAAAAAGTTGACCTTGTAATAGCCGGAATGAGTATTACTCCTGAAAGAGCGAAAGCTGTTAATTTTTCAGTTCCTTATTTAAGTTCAAAAGTGGCAATTATTACAAATAAAACTAATCCGATAAAAGATATGAATGATTTGTCAGGTAAAAAATATGGTGTTGAATTGGGGACTACAAAAGAAGCAAGTGCCAGAAAAATTGCAGGAGCAGAAGTTATTCCATTTTCATCTAATACAGGAGCACTTGTAGCACTTAAATCAGGAAAAATAAACGGAATGGTTGTCGATGAAAGTGTGGCTGTAAAATTTGTGGATAAAAATCCTGAACTTGTTATGGTAGGAACACTTGAGGGAGAACCGAAAGCTGTGGCATTTAACAAAGAGGATACAGAGCTTACAGAAAAATTCAGTAAGGTTATAGAAGAGATGTTAAACGACGGAACTATTGAAAAATTAAGACAACAATACGGTGTATAAAAAATAGAATTTAAGATATAAAGGTAAGGGGAATAAAAATGTTTGAAAATTTTGCTTTCACATCATACTGTGTGGATATAAATATATGGGAAAAGTTAAAAGAAGCTGTACAAAATTATGAAAAAATTTTGGTTGTTACAGGAGAAAAATCTTTTGCAGCTGTACAAGATAATCTTTTGTATGCTCTTGAGGGAAAAGATTATATCATAGAAAAATATAAGGGAGAATGTTCTTATGAACATGTTGATGAAATTTTAGAGAAAGTGCAGGATAAAGGCTGTACTCTTGTAATCGGAGCAGGAGGAGGAAAAGCTGTCGATACAGGGAAAATTGTGGCAGACAGACTGAAAGCAGATATGTTTGCTGTACCTACCATTGCTTCCACATGTGCAGGGACTTCAGCTCTTTCTGTTGTGTATAATAACGATAAAACTTTCAGAGAGTTTGCAATATTCAAAGCTCCTCCCAAAAAGATATTTATAGATCTTCAGACAATAAAAAATGCCCCTAAAAAATATATTTGGGCAGGAATGGGAGATACTCTTGCAAAATTTTATGAAGTAAGACTGAAACATGAATATATGATTTCAAAAAATATGTCTGTAAATTTTCCAAGTTCAATGGGCGTGCAGATAAGTTCACTTTGCAGAGAAATGATACTTAAAAATGGAGTTTCAGCCTATTATGATGATAAAATAAGTGAAGAATTTAAAAAAATAGTCCTTGCAATAATTGTAAATACAGGTATGGTTTCAAATCTTGTGGACGAATTTTTAAACGGAGCTGTTGCACACTCTGTTTTCTATGGATTGACAGAACTTCCGAGAATTGAAAAAGAACATCTTCATGGAGAAGTTGTATCTTTCGGAATACTTGTTCAGCTTCTTCTTGAGAGAAGAGAGGAAGAATACAGAGAACTTCTTCCTTTTTATGAAAAAATGAAGTTTCCGGTAAAACTTTCTGATGTTGTGGTAATGGAAGAGTTTTATCAGGACGAAGAAAAAATAATAAATGCGGTATTGGCAGGACCTGATTTGATAGATTTCGATTTTGATATGGGCAGATTGAGAGAAATGATGTTAAGTTTGTAAAAATATTGGAGAGAGGATACTATGAGAAATTTTATAGCTGATAAATTTTTAAAAAGAGAATACTCAATGGGGGTGAAAAAAGAATTTTCCAAAACACTTCCATACACTCCGATAAATTTGGGAATAGGGGATTTGGATATTCATACAGACAAAGAGTTGATACAAAAAGCAATGGCTGATGCAGAAGCAGGTCATACACATTATACAAATTCTTATGGATATCTTGAGCTTCGTGAAGAAATTTGCAGATACCACAAAGAAAATTTTGAAAATTATGATTACAGTCCTGAAAATGTAATGGTTGTTACAGGTGCATGTCATGGACTTTATCTTTTATTTAAAAGTATTTTAAATCCGGAAGATGAGATTATTCTTCTTGCACCGTTCTTTCCTGTGTATGCAGATCAGATTTCTCTTTCCGGAGGAAAACCTGTAATTGTGGAAACAAAATTTGAAAATGGTTTTCAGATTGTGAAAGAGGATTTGGAAAAAGCTGTAACTTCAAAAACAAAAGCTATTGTTGTAAATTCTCCTTCTAATCCCACAGGGGTGTGCTACACTCTTGAAAGTCTGAATATTATAAGAGAGTTTGCAATAGAGCATGATATTTTGGTTGTGGCTGATGATGTTTATGATTTCTTTTCATATGAGAAAAAATTTACTCCTCTTGCCACACTTCCTGATATGAAAGAAAGAACTGTAACAGTCTGCAGTTTTTCTAAAAATTTTGCTATGACAGGTTGGCGTATAGGTTATATGCTTGCTCCCAGAGAAATTATAGAATGTGTGAACTTTATAAATGAAGCCATAATATACAGTGCTCCTTCTGTTTCTCAAAGATGTGCTCTTTATGCTTTAAAAGATTATAAGCGATTGAAAGAAAAAATTGTACCTGTATTTAAAGAAAGAGTAGAGTACTGTTACAACAGAATTAAAAAGATAGGTTTTCTTGATTGTTTTAAACCGGAAGGCGGAATTTATGTTTTTGTAAATATACAAAAAACAGGTATGAGCTCCCAAGAATTTACAGATTATCTTTTTGATAATTATAATATTGCTGTTGTCAACGGAGATACCTTTGGCGTAAAAGGTTTTGTAAGAATAGCCTGCACTCTTGATATAGCTCTTTTGAAAGAGGCTTTTGACAGAATAGAAAAAATAAAATTTAAATAGTTTTTTATCAAATAGTATTGATAAAAAATCCAATAACTCCAGTTGTTCATGTACTGGAGTTATTTTAATTTATCAGAATATGAGATTTTAGGAAGAAAGTTTTTTATTTGGAAAAATATTAATATTTTTATGTAAGAGATTTTATATTGAGATTTTCAAGTTCTTTTGAGATAGAATTGCTGTGTTCACACAAAAGTTTTTTTATTTTTTCTATTTTTTCTTTTTTAGCTCTAAATATAGGCATACTTATTCCAATAGCTGCTATAATCTGATTATTAACTTTTATTGGTACAGCTATACAGCAAGCATCAGAAGTAACTTCTCCGATTTCTTCAGCAATTCCCTCTTTTTTTACTTTATCCATTATTTGAATAAGATCTTCAACGTTTGTAATGGTATTTTCAGTAAATTTATCCATACCTTGAGAATATAAATTTTTTATTGATTCTTCTGAATAACTGCATAAAAGAGCTCTTCCAAGTCCTGTACAGTATAACGGTAAATTTCTTCCTATTGAAGACATAAGTTTTATAGGTTGTGCACATTCAACTTTAGTAAGATATAATACTTCATTATTATGATTTATACCTATTTGACAAGTTTCATTACATTCATCAACAATATTTCGCATATGTGCTTTAATTAAATCTAATCCATTTATATTTTTTAAAAAGATTTGTCCTATTTGAAATGCTGATAAACCTATTGCATATGTTTGTGAAATTGGATCTAAAACAAGAAATTCAAGTTCCACTAAAGTTTTTAAAATAGGGGACAGGGTACTTTTAGGGGTATTTGTCAGCTTTGATATACTGGAAAAGTTAAGTTTACCAGAATTTTGAGCTATAATTGTTAAGATATTGGTTACTCTTTCTGTGGGTTTATGTAAAAGATTCATCTTTTTCCTTCTTTCTAAAATGTATTACCATATAATCATATCATACACTAAAAAAGAAATCTACACAAATATAATTATGTCTGTATTTAGTATAAAAAAAATTAAAATAGAAATAAAAAAATAAATTTTGAACTTGACAAGAATGTAAAAAAATAGTATAACAAATATATACGTATTTACGAACTTGTTCGTTAAAAAGAACATAAAAAAGTAAGGGGGTAACAAATGAAGAAAGGATTATTTATTGGAAGTTTATTATTAATGGGTATGTTTATGGGATGTTCAAAAGATAAAGAGGTTGACGGATCAGCTCCAGTAAAAACGCAGATATTAAAAGTTGGTTTCAATCAGTCAGAAAAACATCCTCAATATAAAGCTCTTGAGGAATTTAGTCAGAAATTAGAACAAGAAACAAAGGGAGCATACAAGTTGGAAATATCTCCAAACGAACTTTTAGGAGATCAAAGAGCAACAGCTGAACTTGTACAAAATGGAGTTATTCAAATGTCAGTAGTAGGAAATCCTGTTGTTGAAAGTTTTAATAAAGATTTTGCAGTTATAGGATTACCATATCTTTATGATAATTTAGAGCATCAAAAGAAAGTCTTTACATCTGATGTATTGAAACCACTTTTCAAATCAGTATCTTCTAGCGGATTTGAAGTAGTAGGTGCGTTTACTGCAGGAGCAAGATGTCTTTATACAGATAAACCTATGACTAAACCTGAAGACTTAGCAGGGTACAAATTCAGAGTAATGCAATCTGATACAATGAAAAAAATGGTTGACTATATGGGAGGAATTGGTACTCCAATGGGACAGGGAGAAGTTTACACAGCTGTTCAGCAAGGTGTTATTGAAGGTGGAGAAAATAATGAAGTTACTTATGTTGATTTAAAACACTATGAAATCGCTCCATATTTCTCTTATACTAATCATTTAATGGTTCCTGATTTAATCATAATTAATGAGAAGTTATATAATGGTATGACTCCTGAAAACAGAGAAATATTTGATAGATTAATGAAAGAAACTATTGAAAATGAATTTACAATTTGGAATGAAAATGTAGAAGCTGCTAAGAAAATAGCTGCTGAAAATGGAGCTAAATTTATTGAAGTAGATATCAAACCATTCCAGGAAAGAGTAAAACCATTACAAGAAGATGTAGCAAATACTTCTGAAATGACTAAAAAAATCTATGCAGAGGTAAGAGCTTTAGCACAATAAAATTATTTATAGCATAAGGAGAAAAAATGAATGCAGTAAAAAAAATTCTTGATAAGATAATAGAGATGTTTTGCATTGCTATAATGGGTATTATGACTGTTTTGGTAAGCTGGCAGGTAATAACAAGATATTTTTTCAATAAGCCAAGTGTATTTACCGAAGCAACAGCTCAATATTTGTTTGTATGGCTTGTAATGTATGGTTCTGCTTATGTATTTGGTAAAAGAGAACATATGCAGATTTCATTTATAAGAGATTTGGCTTCTGAAAATATAAGAAAAGTAATTGATGTTATCCAAGAAATAGTTATAACAATATTTGTTATAGGTGTAATGATATATGGAGGTTATTTTTCTCCTTTGAGACAAATGGCTCAGACTGACGCAGCACTGCAAATCCCTATGGGAGTTATATATTCAGCCATTCCTATAAGTGGATTATTTATAATATTTTATGCGATATGTAATATTAAAACAATTCTTATAAGAGGAAAATAAAAGGAGAAAACTATGGATTTGGCAATGCAGATAGGGTTGGTTATATTTATAACCTTAGTAATATTCTTGGCAGTTGGGGTTCCTATTAGTATAAGTATAGGACTTTCATCTACAATAGCTATGTTATTTATACTTCCTTTTGAAGGTGCTATGGTAACATCAGCACAAAGAGTTTTTATAGGAACAAATTCTTTTTCATTATTGGCTATTCCTTTTTTTATCTTAGCCGGAAATATAATGAATACAGGTGGAATTGCTATAAGACTTATTAATTGTGCAAAACTTTTTGGAAGAAGATTTTATGGATCTTTGGCTCAAGCAAATGTAGTGGCAAATATGCTTTTCGGAGCAATCAGTGGTTCTGGAGTTGCAGCAGCGGCAGCAGTTGGAGGAACTATATCTCCTATTGAAGAAAAAGATGGTTATGATAAGAAATTCAGTGCAGCTGTGAATATTTCTTCTGCACCAACTGGAATGCTTATTCCTCCAAGTAATACTCTTATAGTATACTCAACTGTAGCAGGAAGTGTTTCAATATCAGCTTTATTTATAGCTGGATATATTCCTGGAATTTTGTGGGGACTTGGAGTAATGGTCGTTGCAAGTATAATGGCAAAAAAACTTAAGTATAGATCAGAAACAGATATTACTGTAAAACAGATGGTAAAAGTTGTTCTTGATGCTGTTCCAAGTTTACTGTTAATTATAATTGTAATAGGTGGAATTTTAAAAGGAATTTTTACAGCAACAGAGGGTTCAGCAATAGCTGTTGTATATTCTTTCTTTCTTTCATTCATATATAAAGAAATGAAAATGAGTGATTTGCCTAAGATTTTTTTAAGCTCAGCTCAGATGACGGCAATTCTCGTCCCGGTTATCAGTTTTATTATCTCGCTATTCTAAGCAGATCATCACCTGACTCATGCTCATCGTGAATCATATCAAACTGATTTGCAACCCATTTCCAAATAAAAAAGCAGAAGTTTATTGTTACTTTAAGAGGAAAACACTACTTTTGCACCCAAAATCCATCACGAGATAAATTAACAATATATAATATAAAGCACATAAGTATGATTAATTCACAGGACATTAAGAAAGGAACATGTATCCGTCTGGACGGTAAACTCTATTTCTGCGTCGATTTCCTTCACGTAAAACCGGGAAAAGGTAATACGATTATGCGTACAACTCTGAAAGA
>UQXM01000073.1 GCA_900545035.1 uncultured Fusobacterium sp.
AAATTATCATATAACTTTGTTCTGCCAAGAGTTTACACTTTCCCATAACTTTACTTTTGGCAAACTTCCCTAAAAATTTTGAAAGACGGAATGAAATTAATTTTTCTTTCGTCTTTTCTCTTTTTTACAAATAAGTATTCCATTCAGCTACTTCCATATATGTTTGAGCTCTGCTGTTTACAAAAGGAGCTACTCTTTTATAAACATGAAATAAGCTTCCACCGAAGTGAAAGCCTATATCATAGCTTTTTTATACTCAAACATATATGGATTTTTCCCTGCCATAACAGGTTTGTTGCTTAAATATGTTATATGTTTTTGTTTGTAAAAAGTTAAATACTTTTATAGTTCCTGTCTTCCCTCAAGTGCTTTTGCAATAGTAGCACTGTCAGTGAATTCGATATTTCCTCCCATAGGAATACCGCTGGCTATTTTTGTAATGGTAATTCCAAATGGTTTTATCAGTTTTGTCAGGTACAAAACAGTTGTTTCTCCCTCCAAATCAGGATTTAAAGCAAAAATAATCTCTTTTATATCATTTGAAGCGATACGCTCAAGAAGTGATTTGATATTCAGTTTATCAGGGGTAATACCGTTTAACGGGGCAATTTTACCGTTAAGTACATGATATACTCCGTTATATTTTCCTGTCTTTTCAAGAGGAGGAATATCTTTGCTGTCCTCTACCACACATATAATATTGTGGTCTCTTGAATCGTTGCTGCATATCTCACATAAATCATTTTCGCTGAAATTTCCGCAGACACTGCATTTTTTTACATATTTTTTTACATTAAGCATAGCAGAGGAAAATCTTTCCACTTCTGTTTCTTCCATATCCAAAACATGAAAAGCAAGTCTTGCTGCGGTTTTTCTTCCTATTCCCGGAAGTTTGTGAAACTCATCAATAAGTTTCTCTAAATATCTGGTTGACATCGTTTACCTCGATTATTTGTTTTCAGGGGCTTTGAAAGATCTGATAGCTTTTATAAGGTCTTTTCTTTCTTTTCCCAAATCAGCATTTTTTATAATATAGTCGCTTACTCTTTCTTCGTAGTCAGCTTTCATATTTTCCACAATAATCATAAAATCATCATAACACATATTAGGTTTTACATATTCCTGTAAATTGTTTAAAAGAGTAACTCTTTTTCTGTTATCTCTTATTTTTCTTTCGTTGTCTTCGATTTCTCTTTCAATTTTATTTTTTCTTCTGGCTTTTCTTACTAACTCTAGCACATTATCCATAATAATAGTCCTCCTTGAATGAAACTTTTTTCTGTACCTATATTTTATAATAATCTGCGGGAATTTGCAATTAAGATTTGGCTTTTAAATTGAACAGAAACTGTGTAATAATTATCCAAGTATATTGAAAAAAGAGGCGATATATGGTAATATTTAAGCATAGATACAATAAATCGGAGGTACACAATGGGTTTTTTTAACAAAATTTTCGGAAAGAAAAAACAGGAGGAAACAGAGAAACAGGAAGAGTTTGAAATAAAAGAAACAGAAAGCGTTGAAAAAGTTTCTGAAACTGAAAAAGAGCAGGCAGAAATTTCTCATATAATAAAAGAGGAAGAAAAACAGGAAATAATTCCTGAGAAAGAGGAGAAAAAAGAGGGATTTTTCAGTTCACTTAAAGAAAAACTTTTCCGTACAAGAGAGGGTCTTTTCGGAAAGATAAAAAATATTTTTTCAGGAAGGAGCGTGATAGATGAAGACCTTTACGAAGAGCTTGAAGATTTGCTGATACAGTCAGATATTGGAATGGATATGACTGTAAAAATAGTAAATACTCTCGAAAAAGAAGTAAAAAGCAGAGGGATAAAAAATCCTGAAGAGATATATTCAGTTCTTAAAGAAGTTATGAGCAGATTTCTTATTGATGAGAACAACAATCTTGATATAAGAGAAGGAGAGCTTAATGTAATTTTGGTTGTGGGAGTGAACGGAGTGGGAAAAACAACTACAATCGGAAAAATAGCTAAAAAACTGAAAGCTTCAGGAAAAAAAGTTATAATCGGAGCTGCGGATACATTCAGAGCTGCTGCTGTTGAACAGCTGGAAGAATGGGGAAAAAGAGCTGATGTGGAGGTTATTAAAAAAGCAGAGGGAAGCGACCCGGGAGCAGTTGTTTATGATGCTATTCAGGCAGGAATGGATAAAAAAGCAGATGTTGTCATAATAGATACAGCGGGAAGACTCCACAACAAAAACAATCTGATGAAAGAGCTTGAAAAAATAAACAATATTATAATTAAAAAACTGGGACATTCAAGATATGAATCAATTCTTGTAATAGACGGTACAACAGGACAGAACGGTCTTACACAGGCAAAAGTATTTAATGAAGCTACAAAACTTACAGGATTTATAGTAACAAAGCTTGACGGTACTGCTAAAGGAGGAATTGTGTTCAGTATATCCGAAGAGATAAAAAAACCTATAAAATATATAGGTGTCGGAGAAAAAATCGGAGATTTGAGAGAATTTAATGCCAAAGATTACATAGAGGCGATATTTGATTAATTTAACATCTGCTGATTTTAAAGAAATTTTAGAGGCACAGGAAAAGTGTGCAAAAAAATATTAAAAATAATTGTAATATGTTGGAAAATTTGTTAAGATATATTTGAGTGGAGTTTACATATTTTTGATAATATTTAACACCGCTGGAAAAATTTAAAGAAACAAATAAATAAAAATAAACTAAAATAAAGCATTTTTAAGGAGGAACTAAAGTGAGTTTTTTAGGTCAAGTAAGAAGAAGAGCTTTAAAAGCTAATAAGAGAATTGTATTACCAGAATCAGGAGATGAAAGAGTATTAAGAGCTACTGCTGAAATCTTAAAAGAAAAATTAGCAAGACCTATATTAATAGGAGAAGAAACTAAAATAATGTATGATGCAAAAGCATACAACATTTCTTTAGACGGTGTTAAAATAGTAAACCCTGCTAATTTTGAAAGAATGGACGAATATGCTCATAAATTAGCTGAAATCAGAGCTAAAAAAGGAATGACTTTTGAACAAGCTAAAGAAATATTAAGTACAGATATCAACTTCTTTGGTGCTATGCTTGTAAAAATGGGAGATGCTGACGGAATGGTATCAGGAGCAACTTCTCCTACTGCTAAAGTATTAAAGGCAGGAATCCAAGTTATCGGAACTAAACCAGGAGTAAAAACAGTATCATCTGTATTTATTATGGAATTATCTCAATTCAAAGACTTATACGGAAGCGTATTATTATTCGGAGACTGTTCAGTAATTCCTAGACCTACATCAGAACAATTAGCTGATATCGCATGTGAAGCTGCAGAATCAGCAAAAATTATTGCAGGAATCAACCCTAGAGTTGCTTTAATGACATTCTCTACAAAAGGTTCTGCACAACATGAATGTGTTGATTTAGTAAAAGAAGCAGGAAGAATTTTAAGAGAAAGAAAAGTATCATTCAGATTTGATGACGAATTACAAGCAGATGCAGCTCTTGTAAAATCAGTAGGAGAAATCAAAGCTCCGTTATCTGATGTATCAGGAAATGCAAACGTATTAATATTCCCTAACTTATCAGCAGGAAATATCGGATATAAATTAGTTCAAAGACTTGCAGGAGCAAAAGCATTCGGACCAATCATTCAAGGAGTTGCTTCTCCTATCAATGACTTATCAAGAGGATGTAATGTGGAAGATATCGTTGTATTAACAGCTATAACTTCAGCTCAAGCTTGTTTAGAATGTTGTGAAGACTAATTAAAGTCAAAAAATAAAAATCATATATTATTGAAGAAGTAAAAAATATTATTGAGGAGTGTATTAATGAAAGTATTAGTTATAAACTGCGGGAGTTCATCTCTTAAATATCAATTATTAAATCCTGAAACAAAAGAAGTTTTTGCAATCGGATTATGTGAAAGAATAGGAATTGAAGGTTCTAAAATGGAATATGAAGTTCCTGCAAAAGATTTTGAAATTACAGTAACTGAGCCTATGCCTACACACAAAGAAGCATTAGCACATGTTATTGCTGCAATTACTAGCAAAGAGCACGGAGTTGTAACTTCTGTTGATGAAATCGATGCAATAGGACACAGAGTAGTTCACGGAGGAGAAGAGTTTGTAAAATCTGTATTAATTACAGAAGAAGTTATAAAAGGTGTAGAAGCTAACAACGAATTAGCCCCTCTTCACAATCCTGCAAACTTAATCGGAATCAGAACTTGTCAAGAACTTATGCCTGGAAAACCAAATGTAGCTGTATTTGACACTGCATTCCACCAAACAATGCCTGCTGAAGCATTTATGTATGCTCTTCCATATGAAGATTATACAGAATTAAAAGTAAGAAAATACGGATTCCACGGAACATCTCATAAATTTGTTTCACAAGAATGCTTAAGAGAGTTAGGAAATCCTGAACACTCAAGAATAATCGTTTGTCACTTAGGAAACGGAGCTTCTATATCAGCTGTAAAAGATGGAAAATGTATAGATACATCTATGGGACTTACTCCATTACAAGGTGTAATGATGGGAACTAGATGTGGAGATATTGATCCGGCTGCAGTATTATTTATAAAAGGAAAAAGAGGACTTACTGACAAAGAAATGGATAACAGATTAAACAAACAATCTGGAATTCTTGGAATTTTTGGAAAATCTTCTGACTGCAGAGATATGGAAAACGGAGTTGCTGAAGGGGACGAAAGAGCAATTCTTGCTGAGAAAATGTTCATCTACAAAATCAGAGCATATGTTGGAAACTATGCAGCACAACTAGGAGGAGTAGACGCAATCTGCTTCACTGGAGGAATCGGAGAAAATGCAGCTAAAGTAAGAGAAAGCATAGTTGAAGGATTAGAGTTCATGGGAATCGTAATGAACAAAGAAGTAAATTCTGTAAGAAAGAAAGGTATTGTAGATTTAACTGGTGAAGGTTCTAAAACTAGACTTTTCAAAATACCTACAAATGAAGAACTAGCAATAGCAAGAGATACTTACGAAATTGTAACTAAAAGATAGACATTTTTTATAAATATTGATAGAATATATATGTGTGCGTGAACAATTTCACGCACACCATTAATAAAGCAGCAATGTGATTAAATATAAAACTCAAAGTTAAGTAAAGGGAGGAAACAAAATGGCAAAAAAAATGCAGACTATGGACGGAAACCAAGCCGCAGCATACGCATCATACGCGTTTACTGAAGTAGCAGGGATTTATCCAATAACTCCATCATCTCCAATGGCAGAATATACAGATGAATGGGCAGCAAAAGGAATGAAAAACATCTTTGATGTACCTGTAAAATTAGTAGAAATGCAATCTGAAGCAGGAGCTGCAGGAACAGTTCACGGTTCATTATTAGCAGGAGCATTAACAACTACTTACACAGCATCACAAGGGTTATTATTAAAAATACCTAACATGTACAAAATAGCTGGAGAATTATTACCAGGTGTTATTCATGTTTCTGCAAGAGCATTATCAACTCACGCATTATCAATCTTCGGAGATCACCAAGATATATATGCAGCAAGACAAACTGGATTTGCTATGTTAGCATCTAACTCAGTTCAAGAAGTTATGGATATCGCAGGAGTAGCTCACTTATCAGCTATCAAATCAAGCGTACCTTTCATGCACTTCTTTGATGGATTCAGAACTTCTCACGAAATTCAAAAAGTTGAAGTTATGGATTATGAAGTATTCAAAAACTTAATCGACATGGACGCAGTTGAAAAATTCAGAAAGAGAGCATTAAACCCTGAGTTCCCAGTAACTAAAGGTACAGCTCAAAACGATGACATCTATTTCCAAGGAAGAGAAGCTCAAAACAAAATGTATGAAGCAGTTCCTGATATAGTTGCTCATTACTTAGCAGAAATCTCTAAAGTAACAGGAAGAGATTACAAACCATTTAACTACTACGGACACCCAGAAGCTGAAAGAGTTATCGTAGCAATGGGATCTGTTTGTGAAGCAGCAGAAGAAGTTATCGACAACTTAATGGCTAACGGAGAAAAAGTTGGTTTAGTAAAAGTTCACTTATACAGACCATTCTCTGCTAAATACTTCTTTGATGTATTCCCTAAAACTGTTAAGAAAATCGCAGTTCTTGACAGAACAAAAGAATCAGGATCAATCGGAGAACCTTTATACCTTGATGTAAGAGCATTATTCTACGGAATGGAAAACGCTCCAGTAATCGTAGGTGGAAGATACGGATTATCTTCTAAAGATACAACTCCAGCTCAATTATTCGCAGTATATGACGAATTAACAAAAGATGAACCTAAAAACGGATTCACAATTGGTATCGAAGATGACGTTACATTCACTTCATTACCAGCAACTAACCATACAGTAGTATCTGACAAAGATGTAAAAGCTTGTCTATTCTTCGGACTAGGAGCAGACGGAACTGTTGGAGCTAATAAAAACTCAATAAAAATCATTGGAGACAAAACAGATTTATATGCACAAGCTTACTTCGCATATGACTC
Organism: uncultured Fusobacterium sp.; assembly: GCA_900545035.1. Classification (GTDB taxonomy): domain Bacteria; phylum Fusobacteriota; class Fusobacteriia; order Fusobacteriales; family Fusobacteriaceae; genus Fusobacterium_B. The sequence goes on from UQXM01000073.1 coordinate 6,519, forward strand.
TAAAAAATCTGGAGGAGTTACTAGATCTCACTTAAGATTCGGTAAAAACCCTATCAGATCTACTTACCTAGTTTCTGCTCCATCATTCGTAGCATGTTCAGTACCAGCTTATGTTGGACAATATGATATGATCAATGGATTAAAACAAGGTGGAACATTCTTATTAAACTGTGTATGGGATAAAGATGAAGTATTACAACACATCCCTAACAGCTTCAAAAAATTATTAGCTGAAAAAGAAGCTAAATTCTATATCATTAACGCTACTAAACTAGCTGCTGAAATAGGATTAGGAAACAGAACAAATACAATCATGCAATCTGCATTCTTCAAATTAGCAGAAATCATTCCATTTGAAGAAGCTCAACAATACATGAAAGACTACGCTAAAAAATCTTATGCTAAAAAAGGAGACGATATAGTTCAACTTAACTATAACGCAATCGACAGAGGAGCAGACGGAATCGTTGAAATCACTGTTGATCCAGCATGGAAAGATTTAGGAGCAGACGAATGTACAGAAGGATGCTCTTGCGGAGTTGCAAAAGCAGAATGTACTTGCTGCGACGAAGATTTAACAGCTAAATATGCTAAAAATATATCTTACCCAGTTAACCATGTTAGAGGATATGACCTTCCAGTATCTGCATTCAAAGGATATGAAGACGGTACTATCGAAAACGGATTAGCTGCTTACGAAAAGAGAGGAATTGCAGTAAATGTTCCTGAATGGAAAATGGAAAACTGTATCCAATGTGGACAATGTTCATATGTATGTCCTCATGCAGTTATCAGACCATTCTTATTAGATGAAGCTGAAGTTGCTGCTGCACCAGCTGGAATGCAATTTAAAGACCCTATCGGAAAAGGATTAGAAGGATATAAATACAGAATGCAAGTATCTGTAATGGATTGTACAGGTTGCGGATCTTGTGCTAATGTATGTCCTGCTAAAGAAAAAGCTCTAGTAATGATTCCTATCGATGAAGCTAAAGCTAAATGTGAAGTTGAACACGCAGAATACATGTTCAATAAAGTTACTTACAAAGATAACTTAATGGCTAAAAATACAGTTAAAGGATCTCAATTCGCTCAACCATTGTTTGAATTCAACGGTGCTTGTCCAGGATGTGGAGAAACTCCTTACTTAAAAGCTATAACTCAATTATTCGGAGAAAGAATGATGGTAGCTAACGCTACAGGATGTTCTTCAATCTATTCAGGATCTTCTCCTTCAACTCCATACTGTAAAAATGCAAAAGGACACGGACCATCTTGGGGATCTTCATTATTTGAAGACAACGCTGAGTTTGGAATGGGAATGCATGTTGCAGTTGAAGCTTTAAGAGACAGAATCCAAGACATCATGGAGAAAAACATGGATAAAGTTTCTGCTGATGTTGCTGAGTTATTCCAAAAATGGATTGCTAACAGAACAAGCGGAGCTGTAACTCAAGAAGTTAGAGATCAATTAGTTCCAAAACTGGAAGCTTGCGGATGCGAAGTTTCTAAAGAAATCTTAGGATTAAAACAATACCTAGTTAAAAAATCTCAATGGATCTTCGGAGGAGACGGTTGGGCATACGATATCGGTTACGGAGGACTTGACCATGTTCTTGCAACAAACGAAGATGTTAATGTTGTAGTAATGGATACAGAAGTTTACTCTAACACTGGAGGACAAGCTTCTAAAGCTACACCAACTGGAGCAATTGCAAAATTCGCTGCAGCAGGAAAATCATTCAAGAAAAAAGACCTTGCAGCAATCGCTATGTCTTACGGACATATCTATGTTGCACAAGTATCTATGGGTGCAAACCAACAACAATACTTAAAAGCATTAGCTGAAGCTGAAGCTTACAATGGTCCATCATTAATCATAGCTTACTCTCCATGTATCAACCACGGAATTAAGAAAGGTATGAGCAAATCTCAAACTGAGATGAAATTAGCTACTGAATGTGGATACTGGCCAATATTCAGATATAACCCTGCATTAGAAAAAGAAGGTAAAAACCCATTACAAATAGACTGTAAAGAGCCTAACTGGGATAAATACCAAGAATATCTGCTAGGGGAAGTAAGATATGCTACTCTTGCTAAAGCTAACCCTGCTGAAGCTGAAGCATTATATGCTAAAAACAAAGCAGACGCTCAAAGAAGATGGAGACAATACAACAGACTTGCAGCTATGGACTTCTCTGCTGAGAAAAAAGACTAATTGCATATCTGTAATAAGTTAAAATCTAAAAATCTTGAATAACAAGAATATTAAACGGTACAGCATAAAAGCTGTACCGTTTTTTATAAATATGTTATACTGTTATTTAGGGATAATTAAACTGAAAAGGAGAAAAGAAAAATGAAATTATCAAGTGATTTGGGAAATGACAGTGTATTAAGTCTTGTATTCAAGTTGGCTGTACCGACAATGCTGGCTCAGCTGGTAAATCTTTTGTACAGTATTGTTGACAGGATGTATATAGGACATATTCCTGAAACAGGAAGTTTGGCTCTTGCAGGAGTAGGTGTATGTGGGCCGATTACAACTTTTCTTTCTTCTTTCGGAACTCTTGTGGGAATAGGAGGCTCTATTCTTATGTCTATAAAAATGGGAGAAAAAAAATTCAGCAAAGCAAGACATATACTGGCCAACAGCTTTTTTGCACTGGCTGTAATAGGAATAATTCTGACAATAATTTTTCTTCTTGTAAAAAATAAACTTATTATGCTTTTTGGAGCAAGTCCCATAACTTTTCCTTAT
>UQXM01000074.1 GCA_900545035.1 uncultured Fusobacterium sp.
AAGAAATTTATAAATTTCTGTCCTTTATGAAAGAGACAGGAACTTTTGAATATGTGGATTTAGATATAATAGTTATAGATGATAGAGAATTAATATCTAATCCAAGAAAATTATTGGAAAATCTGTCAAATGATTTATCTACTGATGAATGGCGAAAACAAAGAAGAATATTAATGAAAGCAGGAAATAAAGAGTTTTCTGATATGTCTCAAGAAGAAATATCTCAAAAAATAAGTTTAATTAATAAAGGAGAATATTTAAAAGAATTTTATGGAGGTTTGTTAGGAATAAAGGTGTATTCTCCTAAATATATAAAATCTCAAGGGCTTGATAATCGTGAAGTAAGAGAATATAATTTAATAACTGATGTTAAATTTGATTGGGAAATGTGGTAGGAGGAAAGTAAATTATGATAACAGATAAGGAACTTCTTGCAATCTGTAATTTGAGTAATTTAAAAATGGAATTTGCAGACATAGTTAAAGAGAAAGAAATAATTCCAAATCCAAAAGAAAAAGGAAAGTTTATTGAAAAAATTAAAAGATATCATACAATTTCTAGCCTTTTAGATACAGAATTAAAAGGTTATGAGTTCAGAGATGAATTAAGAAAACAATATAATTTTCCTGAACTTTTTACAGATGTATATTTTTATACAGTTGATAAAACAAGTATAAAGGATAGCAAACTGGAAATTGATGTTGAAAAAGAAAACTTAAAAGATACACTAAATGAAATTACAGGAGAAATATATTTAAAATAAAAATTTTAAAAAATAGGGAGGTATTATGCTTAATGAGAATATAGTATCTGTTGTAAAAAAACTTGGGCTTGTGGAAAAAGTACAGAGAGGAAATTTCGGACTGGAAAAAGAAAATCTGAGAGTGGACAAAAACGGACATCTTGCTCTGACACCTCACCCTGCTGTTTTTGGGGATAAAAAGAAAAATCCTTATATCACTGTGGATTTTTCAGAAAGTCAGCTTGAGATGATAACACCTTCATTTAAAAAAGTGGAAGACGCCTATTATTTTATGGAAAATCTCCATGATATTGTAACTGAAAATTTAGAAAATGAATATCTTTGGCCTCAAAGTATTCCTCCGATTATTCCCGAGGAGGAAAATATTCCTGTGGCACAGTTTGACGAGGACAAAGCCAGTGAAGAATACAGAAAAAATCTGGCTGCAAAATATGGAAAATATCTTCAGCTTCTTTCAGGAATACATTATAATTTTTCTTTTGACAATGATTTTATAAAAGAATTTCACGAAAAATCAGGAAGCACGGAAAGTTTGAAGGATTTTAAAAATAATTTGTATATGAAAGTTGCCAGAAACTATATGAAACACAGCTGGCTTCTTGTATATCTTCTTGGAGCAAGTGCTGTTGTGCATAAATCATATTGTCCGAACTGTATTGATAAAATGCAGGTCTTTGATAAAGATTTATATTACTTTGAAAACGGTATCTCTTTCAGAAACGGAATCTGCGGATACAGAAATAAAAAAGAGCTTTATGTTTCTCACAATTCATTGGAGGAATATATAAACGATTTAAAAAAATATATTGCAGAGGGAACTATCCAAGGAGCAAGAGAATATTACAGCTCACTAAGACTGAAAGCCAAAAATCCCAAAGATCTTCTTGGCTCACTGGAGCAGGACGGAATAGAATATCTTGAAGTGAGAAGCATAGACCTTAATCCTTTTGCAAGAATAGGAATTGAGCTTGAAGATATGCAGTTTATTCATCTTTTTATGCTTCATATGCTTTTGAAAGGGGAATGTTCTTTTACAAGAGATGATTATCACGATGCCAAAGAAAATGAAAAAATGTTGGCAACTCACGGACTGAACGAGGAATTTATGGTAACGGGAGTCTGTGGCGGAAAATTTAAAGTGGTTGATTTGGTTGCTGCAATTTTTGCAGAAATGGTTGAAAACTTTAAGGCTCTCGGAATTTACAACGAAAAAACCGAAAAAATAATGGAATATCAGTTGGCAAAAATAGCAGATACAAGAAAACTTTATCTTAACAGACTTCTTGAAGCTGTGAAAAAAGAGGGGTATATTGAGTTTCATTTGAAAGCGGCGGAAAAATCTTTGGAATACACAAAGAAAAACAGTTTCAGTCTGAAAAACTATGAAGATATGGAGCTTTCCACACAGATACTTATTAAATCTGCAATAAAAAGAGGGGTAAAATTTGAAATTGTTGACAGAACAGAAAATTTCATCACTCTTTCAAAAGACGGAAAAAAAGAGTATGTGAAACAAGCTACAAAAACTTCAAAAGATTCATATATTACAATGCTGATTATGGAAAATAAAATTGTTTCCAAAAAAGTTTTGGCAGAAAATAAAATAAGAGTGCCTTTAGGTTATAATTATGATAATATAGAGGAAGCAAAAGAGGATTTCAAAAAAGTTGAGGGCAGAAAAATTGTAATAAAGCCGAAATCAACAAATTTTGGTCTGGGAATATCTATTTTCCAAAAAGGATTTACAAAAGAGGAATATTTTAAGGCTCTTGAAATAGCTTTTGCAGAGGACAGGTCTGTTCTTGTGGAGGAATTTATTCCGGGAAAAGAATACAGATTTCTTGTGATAAACGGAAAAACAGAGGGGATTCTGCACAGAGTTCCTGCCAATGTAATCGGGGACGGAGAAAAAACTATAAGTGAACTTGTCAGAATAAAAAACAGAAATCATCTGAGAGGGACACATTATGAAAAACCTCTGCAGAAAATAAATTTGGGGGATATTGAAAAACTTCTTCTTGCAAATCAGGGAAAAGATTTTGATTATATTCCAAAAAAAGATGAGATTGTATATCTTCGTGAAAATTCAAATATCAGCACAGGAGGGGACAGCATAGATTTTACGGACGAAATCCCTGAAAGCTATAAGGAGATTGCTGTGAGAGCCGCACAGAGTGCGGGGGCAGTTTTCTGCGGTGTGGATATTATGATAGAAGATATTACAAAAGAAAATCCTGAGGGAAATTATGCAGTGATAGAAATTAATTTCAATCCTGCAATACATATTCACTGTTATCCGGCAGTGGGAAAAAACAGAAAAATAGGGGACAAAATCTTGGACGCACTGGGATTTTAACAGAAGGAGGAAACAGAATGCAGTATTTTTCAGGAAGATTTAAAGAGAAAGCGAGTGATTTGATTTTAGATTTTCATTCATCAATAAAATTTGACAAAAGATTGTACAGATATGATATCATGGGGAGCATTGCTCATGTAAGAGGACTTGGAAAACAAAATATTATTTCAAAAGATGAGGCAGAACTTATTGAAAAAACTTTAAGGGAAATTCTTGCAGAGATAGAAGAGGGAAAAGTAAAGTTTTCAATTGAGTATGAAGATATTCATATGAACATAGAAAAAATACTTATTGATAAAATCGGAGACACAGGAAAAAAACTTCACACAGGAAGAAGCAGAAACGACCAAGTTGCTTTGGATATGAAGCTTTTCACAAAAGATGAAGTAAAAAAAGTTCAGTCATATATTATTGAGCTGATTGAAATATTAAACAACACAGCAAAAGAAAATATAAAAACATATATGCCGGGATTTACTCATCTGCAAAAAGCTCAGCCTGTAACTTTTGCACATTATTTACTGGCTTATGCTGAGATGTTTAAGAGAGATTACAGAAGACTTGAAAATGTTTTCAATCTTATGAACACATCTCCTCTTGGGTCTGCTGCTCTTGCAGGAACATCTTATCCTCTTGACAGAGAATTTACAAGCCAACTTTTAGGATTTGATTTTCCAACATGGAACAGCATGGACGGTGTAAGCGACAGAGATTATATTGCAGAGATAATGAGTGCTTTTTCTCTTATTATGGTTCATCTTTCAAGATTTTCAGAAGAAATTATTCTTTTCTGCTCAAATGATTTTGGATATATTGAGCTGAGCGATGCCTTTTCAACAGGAAGCAGTATTATGCCGCAGAAAAAAAATCCTGATGCAGCCGAGCTTATCAGAGGAAAAAGCGGAAGAGTTTTTGGAGACCTTATGGGATTTCTTACAGCATTAAAAGGAATTCCTCTTGCTTACAACAAAGATATGCAGGAGGACAAAGAAGCATTTTTTGACGCTGTGGACACTGTAAAAGGATGTTTTACAGTATTTAACGGAATGGCAAAAACTATGAAACCGAGAAAAGAGAGAATGCTTCAAGCCTGCCATGACGGATTTATTAATGCAACAGATGCGGCAGATTATCTGACAGAAAAGGGAATGAGTTTCAGAAATGCTTACAAAATTGTGGGAGCAATGGTATCATACTGCATTGATAATAAAAAATCTCTTGATACAATGAGCCTTGAAGAATATAAAAACTTTTCTGAACTTTTTGAAAAAGATATATATGACGAAATTGCCATTGAAAAATGTGTTGAAAAAAGAACAACTTTCGGAGGACCTGCCGAATCAAGTGTAAGAAAACATATTGAAGCAACAGACGAATTTATCACAGTAGAAATTGAAAATCTTAAAAATTATAAATTGAATGATATTTTATAGGAGAATAAAATATTTTCAAAAAAACAGTTTAACTTATCAACAAAATTTGTTATAATATTTTAAATTATAAAACTGGGGGAGAGGTTTTATGTTTACAATATTATTAAACGGACTGGGAATTTGTATGGGAACTCTGCTGGGTTGTATTTTTAAAAATTACAGCTCTGAAAAAGTGAGCAGAGCAATTATTTCTGTTATCGGTTTACAGCTTCTTGTTATGGGAATAAAAGATGCTGTGAAGTACGAAAATCCAATGATAAATATAGTATATTTGGTTGTCGGGACAGTTATCGGCGAGATTTTGGATATAGACGGAAATCTGAATAATTTCGGAAATATGATACAAAAAAAATTCGGAGGGAAAAATACAGGAAATAATATGGTGCAGGGCTTTGTAACAGCCACTCTGATTTTCTGCATAGGTTCTATGGCAATTCTCGGCTCTGTAAAAATAGCTTTGGAAAATGACAGCACGATAATTTATGTAAAAACAATTTTGGATACCGTTATGGCAGGAATACTTGCCTCAACATACGGTATTGGTGTAATTTTTTCTGCCGGAGCAGTAGTTGTATATCAAGGATTGATTTTTCTCCTTGGAAATTTTCTGGCTGCTGCGGCAGATTCTCAAATATTAAATCAGATTTCAACAATAGGAGGAGTTCTTCTTGCAGGACTTGCTTTTACACTTTTATTTGACAATAAAAATATAAAAGTAACAAATATGCTTCCTGCAATGTTTCTTCCTGTAATTGCAGCTGTGGTTAAGAGTATAGTATAACAGCAAAAGAAAAAATTATTTTAAATATATTCTGATATTTCGGACAGGTCTGTTTGTCCGTTGTTTTCTATTACAACTTCTTTTGACTTATCTTTTTTAGCCAATATCTTTCCTTTTAAATGTAATTTTTTTACTGTTCCTCCATTTATATGGTAGCCTACTACATCTTCTCCGCTTGTAACTAAATCTCCGAGAATATTTAATTCTTCAATGCTTCCTCCTTCTAAAACACTGACAGCATCTGCCTTTAATACTTTTATGACTCCCTTTACAAGAGTTTCACCTGCAGATCCCTCTGTTGCTACTTCTTGTATTGTTATTTTTCCTACCGGTTTAGAAAACTGCATTCCGATTGATCCGTCTCCAACAGTTTTTATATTCTTAAATTCTGCATTGTTTATAGTTCCGTCATATTGATTAAATCCTCTTGCACCAAGACCATATGTTTCAATACTGTCTTCGGCTTTAAAATTCTTTACATTTCCAAAGTTTACAAATCCTATTCCGCTTGAACCGTAACTTGTAATTTTATTTTTAGCAATCCAGCTGTCAACAGTTCCCCAAACATCTAATACCATATCATTTGTACCATATGTTGTTACAGTTCCGTTTGAAATTATTTCTTTGGCATGAACTCCGTATACAATAAAAATTGCTCCGGTAATTAAGTTCGGCTGCCCTGTCGGTATCATTCCGTTTGAATAAATATCATTTGTAATCAATTTTTCCACAGTAACTTTACCTGATTCATCATTAAATCCGGAAATAAATATTCCGCTTCCAATAACCGGAGCGTATTTTCTGCCCAATGATATATTTTCTGCATAAACTTTTATTTCGCTGCCCTCTTCGGGATTGAAATTATAAATTGTAAAGGCTCCTTGATATACATTTACTCCGTATTTCATAGGTCTTTCAGAATAGTTTCTGGCATCAGCGGATACAATATCAAGCCCATTTATCTTTACAGTTAAAGTTTTATTTTTACCTCTGGTCAATAATTGAACCATTCCTGTTATTGTTAAATTGTTCAATGTAATATTTTTTAAATCTTTTAAATCAGACTCAATATATATTGCCCGTTTATTTGGAGCTGTTTGTATTGATATATCTGATATCTCATTATTTCCTGTTAATTGAATTCCGTCTCCGTTTATAAAGCTCAGAAGAATATTTTTCTTTTTTGCAGTTAATTTTTGCCCTTCTCTCAATTTTATTGTATTCACGGCATTAATTGAGTTTACAAGTTCTATCATATTTTCGTTTGAATTTAATGCTTCTGTCAACTCGATATAATTTTTAACTTCCATTTTATTTTCTCCTTTTTGTTTGTCAATAATTTATCTTAAATAAACTCAATAATCATATCATTTTTTAAATTATCAGTTCTTATTTCATCATAAATTCGGCTGACCGTTATTTTTCCCATACATTTTCATATTCTTTTTTTGATTCAAATTCCTTTTTTGCAAAAGGACATAAAGGTATAATTTTTACATTATTTTTTCTTGCTTCATTAACCAGTTCGGCAACCAGCTTAGTTGCAATTCCTTGTCCTCCATAATTTTTTTCAACAAGAGTATGGTCTATAATCCATATTTTATCTGATTTAGAGTATGTGCTTTCACCGACAAATTTTTCATCATCATATGCAGCTGCTCTGTTTTTTTGTTGTTCGTAAACAATTTTTAACATTTTTTAATTCCTCCTATTTAAATTTATAAGTTAAAGCACCGGAAGGACATTTATCTATAACTTTTATAATATCTTCTTCTTTCCCATTTTCAGGAATGATCCATGGCTTTCTTCCCACTTCAAAAACTTTAGGTGCTCCGTGTACACATTTGCCTGTATGTTGGCATATATCAGGTTTCCAAAAAATTATTAAGTTTTCTGTTTCATATCTCTTTTCCATTTGTATTTCCTCCTTATTTTAATACTCTATTTTTTCTTTAATGAAAGTATTGCTCATAAGTTCTGAAAATGCTTTTTGTATTTCTTCTTGCGTATTCATTACAATAGGACCTGCCCATGCAATCGGTTCATTTAATGCTTTGGAATTTATATATAAAACTTGAGCTTTTTCCTTTCCGTTTTTAATTGTAAGGCTGTCTCCTTCTGTTAATTTAACAGCAGTTTTTTCTTCTATATATTCACCATTAATATAAATATTTCCTAAAAGAGTAAAAATCATTACGGAATCTTTTTGCCCCATAGTAAGTGTAAATTCTGCATCGGCATTTAATTGAATATCATAGTAGTTCATAGGAAGATAATTGCCCTTATAACCTTGATATTCTTTGTATGTTCCTGCTAAAAGTCTCAGTTTTCCGCCTTCTATTTCTATTTCAGGTATTTTATCATTTTTAATACTGTTATAGCTTGGTTTGCTCATTTTATCTTTTGACGGTAAGTTTAGCCATAATTGAACACCTAAAAGTCTATCAGCAGCCGGAACCATTTCTTCATGCATAATACCTGAACCGGAATTCATCCATTGAACTTCTCCGTCTGAAATACCGTCTTCGTTGCCTAAGCTGTCTCTATGAACCATTTTTCCTCTTGATACATAACTGATTGTTTCGATTCCTCTATGGGGATGCATTGGAAATCCTGCTGTATAATCGTCAGGATTTGTGCTGTCAAAAGAGTCAAGCATTAAAATTGGGTCAAACTCCTTCGTTGTCTGATTACCCAAAACTCTTACTAAACTCACACCTGCACCGTCTCTTGTTCTAAAACCTCTTACTTTTGTCTTTACTTTTCTTTCCATTTAATTTTCTCCTATTTTTTAAATGATGTGGTAATTTTTTCTTTTTGAACTAAAAATATTTGTTGTTTCTTTATTACCGTGTCATATATAAACTATGTTTGGATTTCTACAGTATTTATAAAATTTCCTTTGCTCTTTTTTTCCAATGCTTTAAATATTTTTATCAATTTATCGTATTCTCCGTCAAGTCTTATCCTTGTTTTATTAAACAGTTCTATACAAAGAGAATCTTTATATAATGTTGTTTCTTTAACTTGGGCTTCTTGAATGGAAACACTTATATTTTCGCCTGTAAATACATACATAATATTACCTCTTATTTTATTATTTTGAATTTTATCTAAAATTAAACTTCCAAGATGCTCCTATTGATACCATAGCATCTGGATCTTTTCCTGTTGTAACCGATGCTTTTCCATGTATACGAGTATTTTGTGTTGGTGCTCCTTGAAGTCCTATTGCTACAGCTTGTTCTCCTCTGTATGCTCCTACAGCAACTCCGTAAGTGATTTCATTTTCGTTGATATCTAAAAATTCTATACCTGCCATTGCTGCAGATGCTGCCAATCCTTTATTTAATCTATGGCTTAACTGGCTTATTCGTTCGCTGTTTGCTTCAACTTGAGCCATTATATTCTGATTGTTTTCCTGCAGATTGCTGATCGCTGAACTATTATCTTTGATTTTATCAGCATTGTCTTTAATTTTGTCATTGTTTTTTTCAATTTTGTCAGTATTATTTTTAATCTTATCAGTATTTTCTTTAATTTTATCATTTGTACCTGACTGATTGCTTTCTATACTATTTATTTTATCGCTATTATCTTTGATTTTGTCGGCATTATCCTGAATTTTACCGGCATTTTCTTTGATTTTATCAGCATTATCCTGAATTTTACCGGCATTTTCTTTGATTTTATCAGCATTATCCTGAATTTTA
>UQXM01000075.1 GCA_900545035.1 uncultured Fusobacterium sp.
CATACGGTTCATACCCGTACGGTCGATAGTTCGAATCTATTCCTAGGCACCATTTAAAAATAATCCTTGCTGATAACTCAGCAGGGATTTTTTATTTTTGGACTGAATAATCAAATATCATAAAACGGCAGATTGAAAATCAAATCAACCTGCCGTTTCGTTTATTTTATAATTCTGTTTCCATTAAAATATTTTCTTCCATGTCTTTTATATAGAATTTTCCATTCTCAAAAACTCCAAAAGAATTTAAGCTCTCTCCTTTCGGCAGAGATATGGAACCGGGATTTAAAAATATTTTTCCTTCTTTTCTTTGTATCATAGGAATATGAAAATGTCCGTATATCAAGATATCTCCATTTTCCAACGGAAGAGAGTTGTCAATATTATAAATATGCCCATGTGTCATAAATATTTTTTTATTTTCCCACAATATCATATTATAGTCTGCTGTAATTGGGAAATCTAAAACCATCTGGTCAACTTCACTGTCGCAGTTTCCCCTTACTGCAATAATTTTATTTTTATACCTGTTTAAAAGTTCTGCTGCTTCTTTGGGATTATATTCTTTTGGCAGAGGATTTCTCGGCCCATGATATAGTTCATCTCCAAGAATTAAAATCTTATCATAACTATTTTTTTCAAAAATATTTAAAATTTTTTTCAAGTAAAACAACGACCCGTGAATATCTGATATAACCAATAATTTCAAAACTTCCTCCAACTTTTTAAATTATAATGCAAGTTTATAAATTTCAACAACATCTTCTTTAGTAAGTTTTTTCATAGAACCTAAATTTCCTCTGAAAACAGCATTTGCTGCCATTTCTTCAAAATGACTGTCATCTATGTTTATTTCTGACAGAGAAGCGGGACATCCAAGTGATGTAAAAAACTCTCTTGTTTTTTCAATAGATTTTTCTGCTATCTCTCTGTCTGTTCCTGATAAATTCCAAATATTTTTTCCATAATCTACAAATCTATGGATATTTTCGTCTGATAAAACATATTTCATCCACGCAGGTGTAAGTATTCCAAGTCCTATTCCGTGAGTTATATCATACACTGCACTAAGCTGATGTTCTATTTGGTGTGTTGCCCAATCTGTACTTTCTTTTCCGTAAGTTACAAGTTCATTAAGTGCCATCGAACTTGTCCACATAATATTTGCTCTGGCTTCATAATCTCTTGGATTTTCCAACGCAATCGGTGCATAATGAATTATAGTTTTTAAAAGTCCCTCTATTAATCTGTTCTGCATAAATCCATCTTTTTCAGCAGAAAAATATTGCTCGAATAAGTGGCTCATAATATCCACAGCTCCTGCACAAGTTTGATATCTGCTTACAGAATAAGTATATTCAGGGTCTTCAACAGAAAATATAGGTTTTAATTTGGGATGATTAAATCCAACTTTCATATTTACAGCTGTATTTGATATAACCGTACTTCCGTTCATTTCACTTCCTGTTGCCGCTAATGTTAAAATTGATGCCACAGGAGTAACCTCTTTTATCAGCTCTTTTTTTCCGCCGATATAAAAGTCTGTCCAAAAATCTCCTTCATATTTGCTTTGAAGTCCAATTGCTTTAGCACAGTCAATTGTACTTCCTCCTCCCATTGCAAGAATAAGATCTATATTATTTTTTTTGCAGATATCAGCTCCGTAATATACAGTTTCTGTTCTTGGATTTGGATCAACACCTGCCACTTCAAAAAATTCTATTCCGTTTTTATTTAAAATTTCCACTACCTTATCATAAATTCCGTTTGCTTTAACACTTCCTTTTCCGTAAACAAGAAGTACTTTTTTTCCGTATTTTAAAATTTCTTCTCCTATCTTTTCAATCTGCCCTTTTCCAAAAAATATTTTTGTTGGAATGTTGTATACAAAGTTTTTCATTTTAAAACCTCCTTATGATAATTGTATCTGTTCTAAGTATAACACATTTTTTTAATTTTTTCTTGATTAAAAACCATAAAAATGTTATTTGTTTTTATTTATAATAAAATATTAAATTTTATCATTATCTATACTCTCTCAATCTCTCAACAGCCTCTCCCAAGTTATCCAAGTCAGTAGTAAGGGCAAATCTTACGAATTTTTCTGTTCCGAAAGATATTCCCGGTACAACAGCAACCTGTACTTTTTTAAGTACATCCATAGCAAAATCAAAAGAATTAAGTTCAGACAGGTTTGAATAATCAGCAAAAATATAGAAAGCTCCTTTTGGTTTGATCACTTTAAAGCCGATTTTTTCAAGTCCCTCTGCCATAAATTCAGCTCTCTCTTTATAGATATTCATAAGTTCTGTTCTGTCGGAAAATTTTTCCAATGCTGTTTTCAGCTCCTGCAATAGAAAGAGCTATTGGTGAGCTTAGAGTATAGAAAGTAGCATTCAGGAAATTTTTTCTGTATTTTTCAGGGCAGATTGTATACCCTATTCTCCAACCTGTCATTGAATGGGATTTTGAAAATCCGTTTATTATAATTGTCTTATCTTTTATATTTTTAAATTCAGCAAAAGAGTGAAATTCATAAAAAGAAAGAGCACTGTATATCTCGTCGGAAATAAGGAAAATATCCCTTTCTGTTACAAAATCGCAATCTCTTTCATCTCTTCAAAGCTCATTACATTTCCGGTAGGATTGCATGGATTGCTGAAAAGTAGAGCCTTTGTTTTTGGTGTAACATATTTTTCAAGAAGTTCCTTTGTAACTCTGAAACTATTTTCTGCAATATTCATAATAACAGGTTTTCCATAAGCAAGCTCCACAACAGGAAGATATCCCGGATAGAAAGGAGCCGGAATAATAACTTCGTCCTCAGGATTTAAAATAGTTTTAAAGCATGAAGAGAGAGCTTCGGAAGCTCCGATATTTATTATAATATTTTCAGCTTTATAATTTCCCCCATAATATTTATTGTAATATTCTGCCACAAGAGAACGGATTTTTTCTCCTCCCCCGGCAGGAGGATATTTCAGCTGATGAGTTTTGCCATATTCCATAGCTTCTTCCACAATTCCGTAAGGTGTGGGAATATCAGGTTCTCCTATTGTAAGATCTATTACATCAGGATAGTTTTCAGCCTCCTCTTTCAGAACTCTGATAAGAGAATATTTCAAATTTTCTACTTTTCTGCTTATCTCCATAAAAATTACCTCGTTGTTCAATGTTTTTTATTTTCTTAAATCATCTACAAGCTGTGTTTTTCCAAGAGTTTTTTCATCCACTGTTTTTATTATTCTGGCAGGATTTCCTGTAACCACAGCTCCCGCAGGTACATCTTCAATAACCACAGCTCCTGCTCCTACTACAGCTCCCGCTCCTATTTTTATTCCTTCAATTACTACGGCATTTGCACCGATAAGAACACCATCTTCCACAATAACCGGAGAAGCTGACGGTGGCTCAATTACTCCTGCAAGAACAGCTCCCGCACCAATATGACAATTTTTTCCTACTGTTGCTCTTCCCCCAAGAACAGCTCCCATATCTATCATTGTATTTTCTCCGATAACAGCTCCGATATTTATCACAGCTCCCATCATAATAACAGCATTGTTTCCTATTGTAACTTTATCTCTTATTATTGCTCCCGGCTCAATTCTTGCATTTACATTTCTGTAATCAAGAGTAGGAACTCCCGAATTTCTTCTGTCATTTTCAATATAGAAATCTGTTATTTTGTCTTTGTATTCTGTAAGAATTTTTTCTATTTCAGAATTTTCTCCTATTAATATATATGAAGAATCTCCTTTAAAAATTTTTGCTGTTGTGTTAAGTCCTTCAAGGTTTCCGTTTATGTAGGCTTTAACAGGTGTTTTTTTAGAAGAATTTTTTATAAACGCAATAATTTCTTCTGCTGTATTTAGATTATCAGTCATTATTTTTCCCTCCGAATATATCTTTCATTGTATAAAGTCCGGGCTTTTGTCCCGCTAAAAATTGTGCAGCTTTTATTGCTCCTTCTGCAAATATTTTTTTAGAAAGAGCAGTATGTTTTATTTCAATTATTTCGTCGTTTCCACAGAAAAGAACAGAATGTTCTCCCACTATTGTTCCCCCTCTCAATGAGTGGATACCGATTTCATTTTTTTCTCTTGGAGAAATTCCCTCTCTGCCATATTGTTTTTTCATTGTATCTCTGCATCCTGCTTCAATTGTTTCAACAAGAGTTTTTGCTGTTCCGCTGGGAGAGTCTATTTTTTTGTTGTGATGTGCTTCCACAACTTCTATATCGTAATTTCCGTATAGTACGGGAACAATTTTTTCAAGAATGTCCTGCATAAGATTTATTCCCAAAGACATATTTGATGAAAGAAGAACAGGTATTTTTTCAGCTGCCTGCTTGATTTTTTCTTCAATTTCTGTTCCGTATCCTGTTGTGGCAATAACAAGAGGTATTTTTTTCTCCTGTGCAAAGTCAAGAAGAGAGTTCATTCTTGAAAAGTGTGAGAAATCTATTATCACATCTCCTGTTTCTTTTGTAAGCTCATCTGCAAAACCGCTTACAGTTATATTTTTTTCACGGGCTGTCTGGGAAACAATTGTTCCCATTGCCCCTGTTCCGTGAATTATTATTTCCATTGTGCCACCCCATGTTTTTCGATAATATTATGAAGAGTTCTTTTATTTTCTTCAGTCATTTCACCGAGAGGAAGTCTGCATTCCCCTACATTGTATCCCAAGAAATTCATAGCTTCTTTTACGGGAACAGGATTTACTTCTATAAACAGAGCATTTACCAAATCATTATATTTTAATTGTAATTCTCTTGCTGTATCTGTATCTTTTTCAAAGAAAGCAGATGTCATATTATGAACTGTTTCGGGAAGAATATTTGCTGATACAGAAATTACCCCTTTTCCTCCCAGAGAAAGAAGAGGGACAGTCATATCGTCGTTTCCTGAATAGATGTCAAGCTCAGGAACTTCTCTTGCAATTTCCGCTGCATAAGAAATATTTCCGCTGGCTTCTTTTATTGCAGTGATATTTTTTATTTGTGCCAGTTTTTTTAATAGTTTTATTGAAAGATTAACTCCTGTTCTTCCTGGTACATTGTAAAGGATAACAGGAATATTTACATTTTCTGCAATAAGTTTGTAATGGTTATATATTCCGTTTTCATTTCCTTTATTATAGTAAGGTGTCACTACAAGAAGTCCGTCTGCACCAAGTTCTTCTGCTTTCCTGCTCATTTCCACTGCGTGTTGTGTATTGTTTGATCCTGTTCCGGCAATAACAGGTATTCTTTTATTCACTGTTTCCACAGAAAATTTTATCACAGCAAGTTTTTCCTCATCTGACATTGTTGAACTTTCTCCTGTTGTTCCGGTTACAATAACAGCATCTGTTTTGTTTGCAATATGAAATTCCAGAAGTTCTCTTAATTTTTCAAAATTTATTTCATTTTTTTCATTAAAAGGAGTTATTAATGCAACTCCCGAACCTGTAAAAAGTGTCATTTCTGCCTCCTGAATTATTTTTGGTTTAATGTTTCTTTGAAAAGTTCAGCTATTTGTACAGCATTTGTTGCAGCCCCTTTTCTTATATTGTCTGCTACAACCCAAAGGTTTACGCTTCTGTCAGTGCTGAAATCTCTTCTTATTCTTCCCACAAAAACTTTGTCCTGTCCTGTTGCTTCCGCTGCAAGAGGATAAACATTTTCTGCAGGATTATCCACAAGAATTATTCCCTCATAATCTGCCAAAACTTTTTTCAGTTCCTCAATATCAAAATCTTCATTAAGTTCTGCTGTAATTGATACAGAGTGAGAATTTATAACAGGAACTCTTACGCAGGTAGCTGTTACGGGAAGATTTGGCAGTTCAAGAATTTTTCTTGTTTCATTTACCATTTTCATCTCTTCTTTAGTATACCCGTTTTCCAAGAAAGAGTCTATATGAGGAAGACAGTTATTTACAATTTGATGAGGATATGTTTTCGGCTCAAGTCCTTTCAGTCCGTTCTGTAAATCTTCCACACCTTTTTGTCCTGTACCGGATACAGCCTGATATGTATTGTAGATGACTCTTCTCAATCCGTATTTTTCGGCAAGAGCTTTAAGAGGAGCCATACACTGAATTGTCGAACAGTTTGGATTTGCAATTATTCCTTTGTTTTCAAATGCTCTTTTTGGATTTACTTCCGGAACAACAAGAGGAACTTCCTCTGTCATTCTCCATGCTGAAGAATTATCTATTACAAGCACACCTTTTGAAGCTGCAATAGGAGCAAATTTTCTGCTGATATCTCCTCCTGCTGAAAAAAGAGCTATATCTGTATCTCTGTCAAAACTTGATTCTGTCAGTTCTTCAACAATATATTCTTTTCCTCTGAAATTTATTTTTTTCCCTGCACTTCTTGCTGATGCAAAAAGATAAAGATTATCTATTCCCAAATCTCTTTCTTCCAATACTTTTAAAAATGTAGATCCTACAAGTCCTGTTGCTCCCACGATTGCTAAATTCATATTATCACCCCATTTTAATTTTCCCAAAAATTATAAGCAAAATTCTTCAGCTGCTGCCTGTACGGCTTTTTGGATATTTTCTCTTTCAACACTGCACGAAATACTTATTTCAGAAGTTGTAACCTGATAGAAATTTACTCCTGCACGGCTAAGTGCTGAGAAAAATCTTCCTGCAATGCCGGAATTATTTATCATTCCCACACCGACAACGGAAATCATTCCAAGATTATCTCTATATTCTGCTACAGCTTCTGCAAACATAGTTTTAATTTTTTCAATAACCTGATCAAGCAGATATTTTTCTGACAGCTGGCAGCTGAAAGATATTTCCACAGTTCCCTCTTTTGTAATATTTTGTGAAATCATATTGATATTAAGTCCGCAGCTGTTTATTGCAGTAAAAACATCCGCTACTTTTTCAGCAGAATATTTTATATTTGAAATATTTGTCACAATTATTTCTTTTGTTATGCTTATTCCTGTTACTAATTTTTCCTCTAAAGCTGCATTTTTTTCCATAATATATGTTCCCCCTGTTTCACTTAAAGTTTTTCCCACAAAAATAGGTATATTAAATTTTTTTCCAAGTTCAACTGCTCTTGTTTCCATTACACCTGCTCCAAGATTTGCCATTTCCATCATCTCTTCATAGGAGATTTTATCTAAAAATTTTGCATTCGGATAAACTCTTGGGTCGATACTGTAAATTCCTTCCACATCGGTATATATTCTGCACACACAATTAAGAGAAGCCGCCAGTGCAACAGCACTTGTATCTGATCCCCCTCTTCCCAGAGTGGTAATATCTCCCCACTCATTTATTCCCTGAAATCCTGCAACTATTACTATATTTCCGTCTTTCAGATATTTTTCTATTTTTTCTGTTTCTATATTTTTAATTTTACTTTTTGTGTGAACACCTGTAGTGTGTATGTTTGCCTGATATCCTGTCAGAGAAACTGCTTTCTGTCCTTTTGAATTAAGAGCCATTGAAAGCAGAGAAACTGTCTGCTGTTCTCCTGTTGAAAGAAGAGAATCCAATTCTCTCTGATTTGGATTTTCCGTAATTTTTTTTGCCAGTTTTATCAAAGCATCTGTTGTTTTTCCCATAGCTGATGCTACAACAATGATTTCATTGTATTCTTTTTTCAGTTTCAGAATAAAATCTGATACTGCCTGAATTTTTTCTATTGTGGCGACACTTGAACCACCGAATTTCAAAACTGCTCTCATATTTTTTCTCCTTTTTAAAAAACTTTGTTCTGGTTGGTTTAATCAATAACGAACCGATTAATAAAAAACCGGCAGACTGTTTATCTGCCGGTCAAAAATCCTGTTTTTTTAAATAAAGTTATATTAAAAAAGACAAAAAAAGACGCAACAGAAAGCACAACATTGAGATCCTGCATATCTCAATGACAGTCATACAGATATTTTCTGCATACCCAGCTGGAAAATTCTATCCCCACAAAATTTTCCGCTTCGGCAGTCTTGCCTTTCATCACATTTCAAAGCCGGGAAGCTCCATGTAATTACTATTCGCAACTGCTCCTCAATCTGTTTATTGATTTGCAGATATCTTACATCAAATTTCATAAAATTAAAAATTCAAAATAAATATGGCTAAGATTAAAAAAATATATTATACTTTTAAATCTTTTTGAATTACAATCCAGTTAAAATGCCCGAAAAATTTGCAGAAAGTGAAAGGAGAAAAAATGGATTTGGAAAAAATTTTTTTAAATGATATTGAAAAAATAAATGAATGGCTTATAAATATAAGAAGAGAACTTCATTCACACCCGGAGCTTGATTTTAATCTTCCGGAAACAGTAAAAATAATATGTACTGCTCTTGACGAAATGAACATTCCTTATAAAACAGGAATAGGAAAAAGCGGAGTTGTGGGAGAAATTCAGGGAAAAGATAAAAATATCACAATAGCTTTTCGTGCCGATATGGATGCTCTGCCTATTTTGGAAAGTACAGGCTGCTCATATTCTTCAAAAAATGCAGGCCGTATGCATGCCTGCGGACATGATGCACACACAGCCGTTCTTCTTGGAACTGCAAAAATACTTTCTGAAAAAAGAGAGGAACTTCCATGCAATGTAAGATTTATTTTTCAGCCTGCCGAAGAAACT
>UQXM01000076.1 GCA_900545035.1 uncultured Fusobacterium sp.
GAAGGCTGACGCTCTACCAACTGAGCTATTCCCGCAATCTTTATTACAGGAATGATTATAGCACCATTAAAAAAAATTGTCAAATATTTTTTTCCTTTTTTCTCTTTTTTTATTTTTTTTAAATTAAATAAAAAAAATATATAAAAAAGATTGTAAAAATAAAATTATCGCTATTAAAAATATCTGCGTAATTTATGCAGTGAAACAGAATACTGAAAATTTGACTGTTTGAACGAAAAGGAGTTCGTCGATGCAGGAGGCTGAGAGTTTGACAGAACTCTCAACGACTAGCAGAGCCGACGAATGAAGAAATTTTATTTATTAAATTTCTTCGTTTGTTCCTTATTCAAGTGAGCAATATAAATAGCACGATATTTTTTCTTAGATAATTTTATTTTTTACAATCCCATACAAATTATTTTTTTATTTAAATTTAGTCCTCGTATCCGTTTGGATTGTTTTTCTGCCATCTCCATGAATCAGCACACATTCTGTCCAAATCATATTTAGCTTCCCAACCAAGTTCTTCTTTGGCTTTTGTTGCATCAGCATAACACATTGCAACATCTCCCGGTCTTCTTGGAGCGATTACATAAGGAATATCTTTTCCGCAGGCTTTGCTGAAAGCTTTTACCATATCAAGAACACTGTAACCTTTTCCTGTTCCAAGATTATAGATAACAAGTCCCGGATTTGTTTCTAATTTATCCAAAGCTTTTAAGTGTCCGTTTGCTAAATCTACAACATGGATATAATCTCTTACTCCTGTTCCGTCGTGAGTATTATAATCATTTCCGAAAACACTTAGTTTTTCTAATTTACCTATTGCAACTTTTGTGATATAAGGCATCAAATTGTTAGGAATACCATTTGGTTCTTCTCCGATTGTTCCGCTTTCATGAGCTCCCACAGGATTGAAGTATCTTAACAAAGCAACATTAAGTTCTTGGTCAGCTTTGCAGATATCCACAAGCATTTCTTCAATCATAAGTTTTGTTCTTCCGTAAGGGTTTGTCGCACTAAGTGGGAAATCTTCAAGTATCGGACAAGTATGCGGATCTCCGTAAACAGTTGCTGAAGAACTGAATACAAAATTACGAACTCCATATTTTTTCATAAGATTTAATACAATAAGAGTTGTTGTAAGATTGTTTGTGTAATAAGCCAGAGGTTTTGCCACTGACTCTCCGACAGCTTTAAATCCTGCAAAATGAATTACAGAATCAATGTTGTTTTCTTTGAATATTTCATCCATTTTTTCTTCATCTAATATATTAACTGCATAAAATTTCGGTCTTTTTCCTGTTATAGCTTCTATTCTGTCTATAACTTTCGGGCTACTATTACTTAAATCATCAACTATAACTACTTCTCTGTTATTTTCCAATAACTGTACAACAGTGTGGCTTCCTATATAACCTGCTCCTCCTGTTACTAATACTGCCATAATAATATCCACTCCTTTTCTTAAAAAAATTTTCTATAATTTAATTATACTACATTTATTAAAATTATTCTTTTATATTAATAATTTCTGAAAAACTTTTTGAATTTTCTTAACTAAGTCTGTAAGACAGTGCTTCCAAAAGATGAATTTTTTCTATATTTCTGCTTCCTTCAAGGTCGCTTATGGTTCTCGCTGTTTTTAATATTCTGTCAAAACTTCTGGCAGAAAGATTAAGATTTTTTACTGCCATTTTCATAACCTCTTTTGTTTCACTGTCAAGTCTGCAGTATTTTTCCAAATCTTTTCTTGTCATACTTCCGTTAAGCTTGTCTTTGCCAAATCTTTCCTTCTGAATTTTTCTTGCCTTTATTACTCTCTCCCTTATCTCTTTGGAAGTTTCCCTCTCCGAGTTTTCCAAAAGTTCATTTTCGTTCAGTCTTTTTATTTCTATTTTTAAATCTATTCTGTCAAGAATGGGGCCGGATAATTTTTTCATATATCTTGATATTTCTCCCGCCGTACAAGTACATAAATTTCCGTCTTCCAGAGCGTTCCCGCATTTACACGGATTACATGCTGCCAAAAATATAAAATCGGCAGGAAACTCTGCCTTATACATTGCTCTTGTAACAGATACTTTTTTCTCCTCCAAAGGCTCACGAAGACTTTCCAATACATCTTTTTTAAATTCTACAAATTCATCAAGAAATAAAACTCCTTTATCAGCCAGAGAAATCTCTCCCAAAGACGGATTTCTTCCTCCTCCTATTATTGAAACACTGCTGCTTGTATGATGAGGACTTCTGAAAGGTCTTTTCTCTATAATCGGTCTTTTTTCATTAAGTTCTCCCGAAATACTGTAAAGTTTTGTTACTTCTATTTTTTCTTCCTCTGTCATCGGCGGAAGAATTGTCATAATTCTTTTAGCAAGCATAGTTTTTCCTGCTCCCGGAGTACCTATCATAAGAAGATTGTGTCCTCCTGCTGCACAAATTTCCAAAGCTCTTTTTGCTTTTTCCTGCCCTTTCACATCATAAAAATCGATTTCTTCCTCTTCTTCCGAAATATTTTCCTGAGAAATTTCATATTTTTCATATTCTCCAGTTTCAAGAAATTTTACAGTTTCAATCAAATCTTTTACAACCACAACCTCAATCCCCTTAACAAGAAGACCCTCTCTCATATTTTCATACGGAATAACTATTCCCTTATATCCATTTTCTTTTGCAGCAATAGCTCCGTTTACAATTCCATGAGTTCTTTTTATCTCTCCTGAAAGAGAAATCTCTCCCATAAAAAGATAATTTTCAAGAATATTCTTTTTTGCATTTATAATTCTGCTGCCCTCCATTATTCCCACTGCTATGGGCAGGTCAAAATGTGTCCCCACTTTTTTTATATTTGCAGGAGTAAGATTTACAGTTATTTTTTTCGGCTCAAACTTATACCCGCTGTTTCTTATCCCTGCTCTTATTCTTTCCCTGCTTTCACTGATTGCTGTATCCCCAAGTCCTACTATATTAAATGCAGGAAGCCCTTTGGAAATATCCACTTCCACATCAACCAAAAACGGCTCTATTCCAAAATATCCAAAACTTTTTACTTTTATTATCACGATGCACCCTCTCCCTTGTAAACCCATTTAATATATTATAACTCATCAGCTGCTTAAATTTCTACCTTTAATTTCTTTTATTTAAAAAAATTATATAATTTTTCTTTTTTGTGATAAAATACTTCTATAAATATAAAAAGCTGATAAGGAGCTGAGTTTATGACTACAAATGAAAAAATTGAAAAAATCAGAGAATTAATGAAAAAAAATAATGTTGACATATATATAATTCCCTCTGACGACTTTCATCAAAGTGAAGATGTTGCAGAATATTTTAAAGTCAGAGAATATGTGTCCGGATTTACAGGTTCGGCAGGAACTCTTGTTATCACAAAAGAAAAATCATACCTTTGGACTGACGGAAGATATTTTATTCAAGCTGAAAAAGAACTTTCAGAAAGTGAAATCATTCTCTGCAAATCCGGAACAGAAAACACTCTCACTATTTTGGAATTTTTAAAAAATAATATGCATGAGGGAGAAACTCTGGGATTTGACGGAAGAGTCGTTTCATACATACAATTTCTGGAATACAGTTCTGCTGCAAAAGATAAAAATATAAAAATAGTTACAAATTTTGATTTTGCAGGAGATATCTGGGAAAACAGACCCTCTCTTCCAAAAGAAAAAATTTTTGTACTTTCTGAAAAATATTCGGGAGAAAGTTTTGAGAATAAAATAAAAAGGCTGAGAGCCGAAATGAAAAAAGAAGAAGAAGATATTCATATTATCGCTTCCCTTGATGATATTGCATGGCTTTTTAATATAAGAGGAAACGATATTCCATGTACTCCAGTAGTTTTGGCTTATGCTTATATCACTCAAAAAGAAGTCATACTTTTTATTGATAAAGATAAACTTACAGAGGAAACAAAAGAATATTTTTCACAAAACAAAATAGAAATAAAAGATTATTTTGAATTTTATAAAAGGCTGAAAAGTATTAATGCTTCGTCTCAAAGAAAAATTCTTGTTGATTATGCCAGAATAAACGCTGCTGTTTTTAATAGTATTCCAAGAAATAAAAATATAAAAATTATCAGCAAAATTAATCCTACACAGTTTCTTAAAGCTGTAAAAAATAACACAGAAATTAAAAATATTATTAAAGCACATATAAAAGATGGAACAGCTGTTACAAAATTTATGTATTGGCTGAAAAATAATATTGAAAAAGAAGAGATAACAGAGATAAGTGCAGGAGAAAAACTGGAATTTTTCAGAAGAGAACAGAAAGATTTTATAGAGCCAAGTTTTGATACAATTTCTGCTTACGGAAGTAATGCAGCCATGATGCATTATTCGGCAGGAAAAAATTCAAATGCCGTTCTTGAACAGAAAAATCTTCTCCTTGTTGATTCGGGAGGACAATACCTGCAAGGAACAACTGATATCACAAGAACTTTTGCTTTGGGAAAAGTTGATGAAACTATAAAAAAACATTATACAACTGTTTTAAAAAGTGTTATTGCTCTTTCAAAAATAGAATTTCTTCATGGAACAAAATGCAGTGAGTTTGACAGAATTGCAAGAACTCCCGTTCTTGAACTGGGACTTGACTATTTATGTGCCACAGGACACGGAGTAGGGTATCTTTCAGTCGTCCACGAAGGACCTAATATTTTCAGAAAAACTTCAGATTTTGTTTTGGAAGAAAATATGATTACCACTGTTGAGCCGGGAATATATATTGAAAATTCCCACGGAATAAGAATAGAAAATGAAATTTTGAGCAGAAATATTAAGAAAACAGAAGAGGGACAGCTTATGAATTTTGAAACTGTAACTTTTGCTCCAATAGACCTTGACCCTGTAAACATCTCACTTCTGACACAGGAAGAAAAAGACTGGCTTAACAATTATCATAAACTTGTCTTTGAAAAAATTTCTCCAAATTTAAACGATGAAGAAAGAGAGTGGCTTAAAATTTATACAAGGGAAATTTAATTTTATCAAAAATAAAAAAAGAAGAAATACAGCATTCCTGTAAATCTTCTTTTTTATTTTAAATTATTTTACACCAATGTAAGAAGATATTGAGAAAAAAGATACAAATAAAACAAACATATTCCTAAATAGCAGAAAAATATTGCATATGAACTTACAACTGCTTCCATGTCCATTTTATAATATTTTTCATTTCTGCTTTTTTCCAAATTTCTAAGATATTGGGCTCTGTCATATTTTAAATCTTCTGTTAATTCTTTTATACTCATAATATTTCCTCCGATTTATTAGTCTGATTTTTTATTTTTAAAAATCTGATTTTAATTTCGGAGTGAGCGGTTTATATCTGTTGCAATATCATAAGAAAATAAAATTATCTCTTTGTCAGAAAAAAATACATTTCTCAAAAAAATTTTTTCTTCAATACATTCTTTTGCTCTTGCTGTTATACACTCGTTTTCATTCTGTCTTATATCACAAGTTTGGAATGAACTGCTTCGTCCCGCAGCTATATAATAAGCTGCCGGGTTAAGTGATTGAAGTTCTGAAATAAAAGTTTCTTTTGCTTCCAAAGAAACAATAGGAATATATTTTTCTTCTTTCTGAAATTTTTCAACAGAGGGAGAAGCATAAGAAAAAACAGAATATATCATCATAAATATACATATTATTAATTTTTTCATATTTCTCCTCCTCTGATTTTATTTTTTTACAATTATTTTTGTTTCAAATCATATTTTACAAATCTGCATATCTGAACCACAACAGTAGGAATAAATGCAAGAAGATAAATATATCCATACTGACTGAATGTCAAATACGAAACTTCAAAAAGTTTTCCTATTGTATGATTAAATAGTATCACATTCAGCAGTAAAGTGCCTACTAAAAATGCAAGAACTGAATAAATATTTGACATCAGTCCAAGTTTTAAAATACTGTTTTTACCTCTGCAGTTAAATCCGTGGAAAAGTCTGGCAAGACAAAGAATGCTGAAAGCCATTGTACTTGCAACATCTTCCCCTCCTTGTTTCAGCCCGATGTAGTATCCTGTCATAGTAAATACAGCTATCAAAAATCCCTCAAGCATAATTTTCAAAGAAAGATTTTTGTCCAATATAGGTTCATTTATATCTCTCGGCTTATCTTCCAAAATATTTTCTCTTCCCGGCTCCATTCCGATTGCAATAGCAGGCAGACTGTCTGTAAGAAGATTTATAAACAACAGGTGTACAGGTGCAAAAGGCATTGCAAGTCCTGCCACAGAAGCATAAAATACTGATAAAATTCCTGCCATATTTCCTGAAAGTAAAAATCTTATAGAGTTTTTAATATTGAAATAAATATTTCTTCCTGTTGCAATAGCTTTTACTATTGTAGCAAAATTATCATCAGCCAAAATCATTGAAGCAGCATCTTTAGAAACTTCTGTTCCTGTAATTCCCATAGCAATTCCGATATCCGCTTTTTTAAGAGCAGGAGCATCGTTTACTCCGTCCCCTGTCATAGCACAAATTTTTCCTCTTGACTGCCAAGCTGACACTATTCTGATTTTATCTTCAGGAGATACTCTTGCATAAACAGAAATTTTTTCTATTCTCTCGTGAAGTTCTTCATCTGTCATTCCGCTAAGTTCAACACCGTTTAAAGCCTCATCGCCCTCTTTATATATTCCTATCTCTTTTGCAATAGCAACAGCTGTAACTTTATGATCTCCTGTAATCATAACAGGTTTAATTCCTGCTTTCAAACAATTTTGAACAGCAATTTTTGATTCCTCTCTCGGAGGGTCAATCATACTGATAAGTCCAAGGAATGTGTATTCATCTTCATCCTCTTTTGTAAGTTCTTTTTCAAGAGAGAAATTTTTAAATGTAAAAGCCAAAACTCTAAGACCATTGCTTGAAAGTTCATAGTTTGTATTTTCTATTTTTACAATATCTTCATCTGTAACAGGTCTTATTCCGTTTTTATCATAAATATATTTTGTTCTTCTAAGAAGAATGTCAAGAGCTCCTTTTGTTACCATATATATTTTTCCGTCAATCTTATGAAGTGTACTCATAAGTTTTCTGTCAGAATCAAAAGGTATTTCCGAAAGTCTTGGATATTCTTTTCTGATTTCCAATTCACTTAAATTAAATTTTCTAACAAGATTTGTAAGAGCTACTTCCGTAGGATCTCCTATCTCTTTTCCTCCCTCACTCACAGCATCACTGCAAAGAGCTCCGAAATTAAGAAGCATTCTCTGATATTTATCATTAATATCAATATCCTCTGTATTTGTAAGAGTTCCGTTTACATATATTTTTTTGGAAGTCATTTTATTTTGAGTAAGTGTTCCTGTTTTATCGGAACAAATTACTGATATTGACCCAAGTCCTTCAACAGCTTTTAATTTCTTAATAATTGCATTCTCTTTTGACATCTTTTGAGTTCCTATTGCAAGAACTATTGTTACTATTGAACTAAGAGCTTCCGGAATAGCAGCAACAGCAAGAGCCACAGCAAATAATAATGATTCAAGAATATTTACTCCGTGATACAAATTAATTGCAAATACTATTCCACAAAGAACAAGAATAGAAACAGAAAGTTTTTTTCCAAAATTGTCTAACGAAACTTGAAGTGGTGTAGCTTTGTCTTTTGTATCTTTCATAAGAGAAGCTATTTTTCCAAGCTCTGTTTTCATTCCCACAGCAGTGATTACGATTACCCCTCTTCCGTAGGTAACAAGGCTTCCTGAAAATACCATATTTTTCTGATCCCCAAGAGGAATATTTTCATCTGTTATAATTTCATCTGTTTTTCCCACACTTTCAGATTCCCCTGTAAGAGAACTTTCGTTTACCATAAGCGAAAAATTTTCAATTACTCTTCCGTCAGCAGGAACAATATCCCCTGCTTCAAGATAAACAATATCTCCCACAGCAATTTCTTTAGAATAAATTTCCATTTTCATTCCGTTTCTCATTACTTTTGCTTTTGGAGATGAAAGATTTTTAAGGCTTTCAAGAGATGATTCAGCTTTCAAATGCTGAACTGTTCCCAAAATCGCATTCATAATAATAACTGAAAATATTACAGCCGTACTTTCGATGTTTCCTGTAAGCATCGAAATAATTCCTGCAATGATAAGAATTATTACAAGAAAATCTTTGAACTGTGATAAAAATACAACCCACGCTTTTTCTTTTTCATGCTCCTGAAGTTCATTCACACCAAAAAGTTTCCTTGATTCTTCTGCCTGTTGTTTAGTAAGTCCTGTTTCAGTAACATTAAGTTCTTTTAGGACATCTTCCTTTGACTTTAAAAAATACTTTTCCATTTTTTCTCCTTGTTAAATGTATTAAAATTTTTATTTTTACAATATTCTTTAACATTCATAGAAAATTTTATTTTCTATTGAATAAAAAAGAGACCTTTAATATGAAATTTTAGAATACTAAAAAATCATATTAAAAGTCTCGTTACCTTTTTATATATAGGTTTACAGCACCAGAATAGCCTTAAAGACTAGACGCGAATTGTTGAC
>UQXM01000077.1 GCA_900545035.1 uncultured Fusobacterium sp.
GAATACCATGAAAGAAGCTTTTAAAAAATATCCCAAAATAACATTTCGTAATTTTGGGGTATTTGAAGTGAAAGCTACAGCAGAAAGAAAAATAGTAGACCCAAGAGGGAATAATAATATAATAAATTCAAAATCAAGAAAATATATTAAATTCAGAGTAAGCAGAAATATAGAAAAATTTCTTTATGAGAAGAAATAAAATCAGACTGAAAAATTTTGGCAGGAGTGCTGAGTTTTTCAGTCTTTTTTATTTATTTTTCTGAAATTATTTTTTCGTTTTTGAATTTATTTATTTTTATTAAAAATTTAAAAATATTTTTAAGTTCTTCATCTGAAAAATTTTCTTCCAAAAAAATTTCCAATTGGGCACGCTCGTTCAAAAGATGTTTATATACTTCTGAATATATTTTATTTCCTGATTTTGAGAGAGAAATAAATATTTCTTTTTTGTTTGAATCAGATTGAAGAATATTGATATATTTTAAATCTGCCAGTTTTTTTATAACTTTGCTTGTATATCCCTTGCTTGATTTTACAATTTTTGACAGAGCAGTTAAATTTATTGTATCATGAAGTCCGATATTATAGATAAAATTATATTCTGTTGACGAAAGATTGTAAGGAAGCATAATATTTGCAAATTCATTGGATTTTTCATTTAAATAAGTGAATTCTTTTACAGCTAAATAAATTTCTGGAATATATGTATTTTTAGGCTGCCTGATTAAAAAATCTTTATAAAATTCTCTGCTGTCTTCAACCAAATTAAAAAATTTTTTTACAACTTTTTTTGACATTTAAAAGCCTCATTTCAGAAAGTGATAGTTTCCTTGGAAACATTATATAAAAATAAAAGATTTTTATCAAGTAAATAAAGGAAGAACAAAATTATGTGCTGAAACAGAAAAGTTTCCCATGAAACAAAATTTTAAGAGTTCAAATAAAGAAAATGCTTTCATATTCAGCATATTGACATAGTGTAATTGGCAAAGTATACTTTAAATAATCAGTAAATTAAATATAGACTTTTAGAAAAGGGGGCAATTTTATGACAAAAGGATTTTCATTGTTACAAAGAGTTGGAAGAGCTTTTATGCTGCCGATAGCTGTTCTTCCAATGGCAGGTATTCTTCTTGGGGTTGGAGGAGCATTTACCAGCAAAGCTATAATTGAAACTTATAATTTAACATTTTTAGCTCCGGGAACATTGATGAATCAAATTTTAACATTATTTTTAAATGCAGGAGCATTTATTTTTGGAAATTTATCAGTAATTTTTGCTGTCGGAGTGGCAATAGGACTTGCCAATAAAAATAAAGAAACAGCGGCCTTATCAGCTTTACTTGGATTTTTGCTTTTTCATACAGTTATAGGAACAATATTGGGATTTATGGGACAAACTGCTGATACAACAACTGTTCAGTCATTAATGGCAAACGGTATGTCTTATGAGGCAGCGATAGGTAAAGCAGCTTTATATACTAAAGAATTGGGAATATTCACATTACAGACAGGAGTCTTGGGAGGAATTATTTGTGGTTGTTTATCAGCATTTATTACAAATAAATTTTCTGATAAAACTCTTCCCGATTATCTGGCATTTTTCAGCGGAAACAGATTAGTTCCTGTATTAACAATGCTTTTCTTTATTCCGTTGGGAATAGTTGTTCCGTTTGTATGGCCGACAATTTTCGGAGGAGTTGTAAAAGCCGGAGAAGCTTTCACAGCTATGGGACCAATAGGGACTTTCCTTTATGGTTTAACAGGAAGACTTTTGAATGTATTTGGACTTCATCATGCTGTTTATCCGTTATTCTGGTATACAGAACTTGGAGGAACAATGGAAGTAGCGGGAAAACTTATTGCTGGAGGACAAAAAATATTTTTTGCTCAGCTTGCTGATCCTGCAACACTTCATTATTCAGCTGATGCAACAAGAACAATGACAGGAGGATTTTTGCCGATGATGTTTGGTTTGCCTGCTGCCGCTTTAGCAATGTATAGATGTGCAGATGCAGATAATAAAGCAAAAGTAAAAGGAATTTTGGTATCAGCAGCTTTAACATCATTTTTAACAGGTATCACAGAACCGATAGAGTTTACTTTCTTGTTTGTGGCTCCTCCATTATATGCAATTCATGCTTTATTGGAAGGAATAGCATACGGACTTATGCATTTCTTAAATGTTGCTGTTGGAATAACATTCTCAAGAGGGATTATTGATTTTACATTCTTTGGACTTCTTCAGGGAATGGGAAAAACTTCATATCAATGGATATTGATTTTAGGTCCGTTTTACTCAATAATTTATTATTTTGTATTTAAATTTATGATTGAGAAATTTAATTATATGACTCCGGGAAGAAAAGATGCGGAAGCAAAACTTTATACAAGAAATGACTATAATGCAAAAGCAAGCAGCGACGATTTTCTTGATGAGATAGTGGAAGCTTTGGGAGGAATAAATAATATTGAGGGAATAGATGCCTGCATTACAAGACTTAGAGTTACTGTAAAAGATGAAAAAAAGGTGGCTGATGACAACAGATGGAAAGAACTGAAAGCTCAGGGAGTAATTCGTGCAGGTAAAGGTGTACAAATAATTTACGGAACACAAGCAGAAATATATAAAAACAGAATTATAAAAAAATACGGATTATAAATTATAAATAAAATCAGGCTGAAAAACATTGACAGGAATGCTGAGTTTTTCAGTCTTTTTTATTATCAGGGATATCCAAAAAGTATATAAAACATATATAATAAAACAAAAAGAGACAGAAAAATTTTAATAAGGAAAATATTTTTTTAATATAAGTAATTATTTCTGTATAAAAAATTTTGTTGTATAAAGTGTTTCATTTATGCTATAATGTTATCCTATGGAATTAAAAATACCAAAAAAGTATCAAAAAATATTTATTTGTAGTTTTTTTCAAAGAAAATTAAAAAAGTTTATATATAATTAAAACAATTTTATCAGGAGGAATTATGAAAATAATAATTGTAGGTGGAGTTGCAGCGGGAATGTCAGCAGCAGCAAAAGCTGGCAGATTAAATAAAGAAGCAGAAATTGTGGTTTATGAAAAAACTGAAATTGTTTCATGGGGAGCATGCGGACTTCCATATTATGTGGGAGATTTTTATCAGGACCCAAATAATATGATAGCAAGACCTGTACATAAATTTATTGAAGCAGGAATGAATATCAAAATAAAACATGAAGTTATCGGAGTAGATACAGAGAAAAAAGAGATAACTGTAAAAAATCTGACAACGGGAGAAGTTTTTACAGATAATTATGATAAACTGATGATTTCAACAGGAGCTCATGCAATTATGCCTCCGATTAAAAACATTACAGCAGAGGGAGTACATACTCTGAAAGATTATACTGACGGAATTACTCTTAAACAAGAGATGATGAAGGAAGAAAATCAAGAAATAATAATCGTCGGAGCAGGATATATAGGTATCGAAGTTGTAGAAGCTGCAAAGCATCTTGGAAAGAAAAATATAAGACTTATTCAGCTTGGGGACAGAGTTCTTATGGAAAGTTTTGATAAAGAAATTACTGATGTAATGGAAGCAGAAATCAGAAGCCACGAGGGAATACATCTTCATCTTGAAGAAACTGTTTTGGAAATAGTTGAAGAAAACGGAAAAGTTGTCGGAGTAAAAACAAACAAAGGTGAATATAAAGCTGATTTAGTTGTTGTAGCGACAGGAGTAAGACCGAATACAGCATTTTTGAAAGATACGGGAATAGATATGCTGCCAAACGGAGCTCTTGTAATTGATAAACATGGAAAAACAAGCATTGATTCAATTTATTCGGCGGGAGATTGTGCAACAGTTTATCATCTTGTGAGAAAGGAAAATGTATTTATTCCTTTAGCAACAACAGCAAACAAAATCGGAAGAGTTGTTGGAGAAAATCTTGCAGGAGCAGAAACTGAATTTAAAGGAACTTTAGGTTCGGCAGCTGTAAAGGTAATGGATTTGGAAGCGGGAAGAACAGGAGTTACTGAAAAAGAAGCAGCTAATATGGGAATAAATTATAAAACTGTTTTTGTAAAAGATAAAAATCAGACAAACTATTATCCGGGACAGGAAGATATATATATTAAATTAATATATAATGCAGACACAAGAGTGCTTCTTGGGGCACAGATTGCAGGTAAAAAAGGTGCGGTTTTAAGAGTGGATGCACTTGCGGCAGCAATTTATTCAGAGCTTACAGTTGAAGAAATCGGAATGATGGATTTCTGTTATGCTCCGCCTTTCGCAAGAACTTGGGATGTAATGAATGTAGCCGGAAATGTAGCTAAATAATAAGTTTATAAACTTTTACAAGTTTAAATAAAAAATATTTAAAAAAAGAGGGAGTGTAAATGAACAACATATTTTTCAAAGAATTTTTAATGATCAGTGATGTAAAAACTATCATTTTTCTGGCTGTTTTAGGAATAATATTAGTTATTCTGAACAGACTGCCAAAAGCAAAATTCAGCTTTTCGGCTAAGGTTATGGTAGCAACAGTAGTAGGATTATTTTTGGGACTTGGTATTCAGTTTACAGCAGGTTTCCCTGCTGACCCAATGAAGCTGACTTTTGTAAGAGAAACTACTTTATGGTACAGCTTGCTTGGAGGAGGATTTATTTCTTTAATCAGAATGCTTGTAATTCCTCTTGTAATGGTGTCAATTATCCATGTTATTATCAATATGAAAGAAGATGCAAAACTTGGAGCTCTTGTTCAGAGAACTCTTGTTATTACTCTTTCAATGGTAGCTGTTTCAGTTGCAGTGGGGCTTTTCTTAGGGAAAGCATTTAATGTTGGATATGTTGAACAGGCTGTTGCAGCAGAGGGAGTAAGTAAAATAAGAGAGGTTAAAAATATTGTAGATACTTTAAAAGCTCTTATTCCTGCAAACCCTGTTGAAGCAATGGTAAATCTAAATATTGTTGGACTTGTTATCTTCTCTGCAATCGTTGGAGTTGCAGCAAAGAGAATGTCTAAAAAATATATGGAAATTGTAAGTCCGTTCTTTGGGCTTATAAATGCTATGCAAAAAATAATTATTTCTATGGCAATGAGTATTATTAAATGGATGCCTCTTGCAGTAGTTCCTCTTCTTGCAAATACAATAGCACAGAAAGGTATCAGTGCAATAGTTGAAGTAAGTAAATTTATTTTAGTTCTGTATCTTGCAGTAGCAATTATGTTTGTTCTTCAAATGGTAGCTGTAGCTCTGTTCGGATTAAATCCTATAACTTATGTGAAAAAATGTATATCTTTATTAATACTGGCTTTCACTTCAAGATCAAGTGTAGGTTGTCTTCCTGTTACAATTTCTACTCTTACAAATAAACTTGGTGTAAGTGAATCAACAGCAAGTTTTGTAGGAAGTTTCGGAACGACAGCAGGAATGCAGGGATGTGCAGGAATATTCCCGGCTCTTACAATAGTTTTTGTTACAAATATGAGCGGACAAACTGTTGATTTAACACTTATAGTTATGTCAATAATAGTTGTATCTATAGGTTCACTTGGAATTGCGGGAATTCCGGGAACAGCTACAATGGCAGCTTCTGTGGGACTTTCAGGAACTGGACTTGCAGCACTTTTCCCACTTGTAAATCCAATCTTAGCTATTGATCCGATTATTGATATGCCAAGAACGATGCTTAATGTTATCGGTTCTGTAACAAATGCATTAATGGTTGATAAAAGCTTAGGATTAATAAATACAGAAGTATATTATGATCCTCAGGCAGGAAACGAAACAGCAGGAGCTGGAGATTTCGAATAAGAATTTGAATAATAATAAAAAAATATCTGCATAGTTTATAAAATATGCAGATATTTTTATTATTTCAATTTTTGTTTTATTAAATATGAAGCATCATAGTTGCCATTGAAAAATATATAAGAAGTGAGCAGGCATCAACTATTGTTGTAATAAGAGGACTTGCCATAATGGCAGGGTCAAGTCCTAATTTCTTTGCAACCACAGGAAGAACACCTCCCACAACTTTTGCAATCACAACAGTTGCAAAAAGGCTTGAACATACAACAAAAGTCAATTTGACACCAACTTTATCCAGATAAAGTATTCTTAAAAAATCTACTCCCGCAAGAACCAGACCGACAATAACACTTACTCTGAATTCTTTCCAAATAATTTTCCATACATCACTTGTTTTTATCTCTCCAAGAGCCAGTCCACGAATTATAAGTGTGGAAGACTGTGAACCAGCATTTCCTCCTGTATCCATAAGCATAGGAATAAATGCAGCCAAAACAACCACTGATTGAAGAGCAGTTTCATATTTTCGGATAATAGACCCTGTGGCTGTGGCAGAAATCATAAGGATAAGAAGCCATAAAATTCTGTGCTTTGCCAGAGAAAAAACAGAATCTTTCAGATATTCTTTATCAGAAGGTTTCATAGCAGCCATTTTTTGTAAATCTTCCGTATTTTCTTGATCAATTACATCGACAATATCATCAATTGTAATAATTCCCACAAGTCTGTTTTCCATGTCTACAACGGGCATTGTGGCAAGGTCATATTTTCTGAACAAATCAGCTACAACTTCTCTGTCTGTATCAGCCTGAACCTTTTCAAAATGTTCCTGCATAATATCTTTAAGCTTTACAGTTTCCTGATTGACAATAAGTTCTCTTATGGGAATAATTCCCACAAGTTTTCTCTCTTTGTCGATTACAAAACAATCATTTACAGTTTCGTTTTTTATGCCTTTTGCTCTTATTCTTTCAAGAGCTTCCCGTATATTCATATCATTTTTCAGAGAAACATATTCCACAGTCATTACACTTCCGGCACTGTCTTCCGGATATTTCAGAAATTGGTTGATAAGTTTTCTCTGTTCGGGTGATGTATTTTTTAAAATTTTTGCAACTATACCCGCGGGCATTTCTTCAACCAAATCCACAGTATCGTCCAGAAACATGTCGTTGATAATAGCTGCAAGTTCGTTGTCGCTTGCAGACTCAATTATTTCTTGTTGTTTTTCTGAAGAAAGATATGAAAATGCTTCACTGGCAGAATTTTTTGAAAGAATTCTGAAAGCTTTTAAAGTATTTTCACGGGAAAGATTTTCCAAAATAGAAGCTACATCTATGGGGTTTGTTTCCATGAGCATATGTTTTGCTTCCAATAACTTATTTTTTCTTAGTGCTTCTGATATATTAAACATCTTCACCACCTCCTGTTTTTTATAAATATTTTTCTACACTACAGCCTATCATTTTTTTGCAGTAAAAAGCAACTGTTAATTTTAAAATTTCATATTAAACTGTAT
Source organism: uncultured Fusobacterium sp. (assembly GCA_900545035.1). GTDB lineage: Bacteria > Fusobacteriota > Fusobacteriia > Fusobacteriales > Fusobacteriaceae > Fusobacterium_B. Next base: position 7,333 of record UQXM01000077.1, read on the forward strand.
TAATACATTTGAAAAAATAATGCTGTCAAAAGCATAAAAATTGGTGTATAATCAATGAAAATGAGAAAGTAAAAAGGAGGAAATTTATGTATAAATATTTATTCGGACCTGTTCCTTCCAGAAGATTGGGAAAATCTTTGGGTCTTGATTTGGTAGCTCCGAAAACCTGTAATATGAACTGTGTATTTTGTGAATGTGGGGTTACACAGAAGCTGACCACAGAAAGAAAATCATATATAAATATAGAGGAAGCAAAACGAGAAATAATAGATTTTTTAAAAACTTCAAAGCCTGACTGTATCACCTTTTCAGGGGACGGAGAGCCTACTCTAAGCAATGATTTGGGAGAAATGATAAACTGGATAAAAGATAATACAGATGTAAATGTAGTTGTAATCACAAATTCAGCTCTTCTTTTTGATAAAAAAGTTCGCGGTGAAATAAGTCGTGCAGATATAATTATCCCTACGATAAACAGTGCAGAAAATATTACCTTTAAGAAAATAAACAGACCGCAGAAAGATATCTCTGCTGAAAGAATAAAAGAAGGAATAAAGGCTCTGGGAGATGAATTTAAGGGAAAAATATATCTTGAAACATTTATTATAGAAGGAATAAATGATACACCGGAAGAGCTTGGCAAACTGGCGGATTTTTTGAAAAATGTAAATTATACAAAACTTCAGCTTAACAAACTGGACAGACCCGGTACAGAAAAATGGGTGCTTCCAGCTTCAATGGAAAGACTTGAATTTGTAAAAAATTTTCTTGAAGAAAAAGGACTGCATGATGTGGAAATTTTGGGGAAATTTCATATTGATGAAAAAGATAAGATTGAAAAAAATGAAGAACTTTTAGAGAATATGAAATCCAAAAGAATATATTCCGAAGAGGAAATAGAAGCAATTTATAAATAAGTTTTAAAATAAAATATAAAAAAATTTTTAAAAAATCGTTGAAATATAAAAGAATTTTAAATAACTTTAAAAAAATATCCAAAAAACAAAAAAATTTTATTGACAAAACTCCGGAGATAAGATATAATCAATCTTGTTGAAGGCGCCGCTTTAGCTCATCTGGTAGAGCAACTGACTTGTAATCAGTAGGTGATTGGTT
>UQXM01000078.1 GCA_900545035.1 uncultured Fusobacterium sp.
GTAATGAAGATGCACTCTATAAAAATACAGAAAAAAGAAATCCTTATTTAAAATATTTATTTGATGAAATTTCTTTTGAAGAATATAAATTATTAATTTCTCAAAAAAATAAAAATCAGTTAAAATTCAATTTTTAAAATTATAAGAGCAGCTGTTATAGATCAATAAGTAAAATTATCAATTTATAACAGCTCTTTTTCTTTTTTAAAAAACAAAATCTCCTTTTTTGCTTAAATAAAAATATAATCGCCTCTTTTATTTAATTATTATTTAATAAAGTTTCTATCAAATTCTTTTGATTTAAAAATATTATTTTTTCAAATAATTCTTTTGCTTCAATTAGATCGAATTGATTTTTTAAATAACTACATAATATTTTTAATAAATTACTTACTTCTTGAGTTAAATTTGGTTTTTTCTTTCTATTCTTTTTTCTATTAAAGTCATCAATTGATTGGAATGAAATGCGAGAAAAACGTTGTGCTTCTTCTTTAGAAGCTTCTGTTTTTTTTCTAATTTTTTTTTGTATAATATTACCATTACTATCAAAACTATAATCATACTCAAAATATGATAATTTAGGCTTTATTAATATTTCATAAATAAAATTTTCTCCATTATTAGTATCTTTAATTTGTTTTAAAATATACATAAAATCCACCATATTTTGTTTTAAAGTGTCAGAAAAAATTTCTATTGGAAAATTTTTATTTTGATAATTTTTTACAATAAACTCCCATATTTCTTTAGAATACCAACTCATCGGATAAATTTGAGTTTTTTGATAAATTTCAATTATTTTTTCTATATCTTTTTTTAACAGTCTATCACGTTTAGCTGAATTTTCTCCACGTGATAACGGAACTATATATCGAGAATCATGTACAAAACCTAAAGAAATAGGACCTATATGATCTGCAGAATTATTTTCAAAAAACTTACTTTTCATAAATTTATCTGCTGCTCTCAAATTTCCGTCATTAAAATATTCATAAGCTCTTCTATCTTTAGAATATGTTTTCATATTATTGTCATTTCTTCCTTTATCTTCTTTTTTTCTACAACAAAGATTATAAGTATGAAAACCATCAAATCTATCTGGAAAATCTGACATAGCTCCTGGACTTAAAAATCTACGTCCTTCATTTCTTGAAAGTATTTCCATTTTTAAAATTATTTCTTTAATAGAAAGATCTTTATCTGTACAGAAAGTACCAAGTTTATTTAGAAAAAATTCTTTAATTTTATTTTCTTCTACTCCTTTTTTTATCAAATCTTCTGTTATAAAACAAATATCATCTGTTTGTGAATATAAAATATTAAATTCCTTATTCAAAGATTTTAATATATTTTTAGTTGGATATATATAATACAAAGACATCTCTTTTCCACACACTTGACATATTTTCTTTTTTGTTGGATGAATTTCAAACATTACTTTAGAATAAAAACCTTTAGTTGTAGTAGGTATCCCTAATTGAATAGCCTTTTTTTTACACCATTCTATTCTTTGCTTTCCTATTTCAGTTGTTTTCATCGCTACCCAAGAATAACTTCCATTATTTTTTTTCTTTATAGGTAAACCTTTATAATTTTTATTATTAATAATTTCTTCCATATATTTTATAAAATTAGGATGCCACTTTTTTTCTTTTTTCATTATTTCTCCTCCAAAAATAATTTATATATTTCAATTTCTAAAGCATCCGCAATACGTTGAATATTTTCTAAAGATATACTTCTCCTATAACATTCTATTGCACTAATATACGTTCTATGTAATCCAGATTTAAAAGCAAGTTCTTCTTGTGAAATTTTTAACTGTTTTCTATATTTTTTTACATTTGTTCCAAATACTTTTATAATATCCATTTCAGACCTCATAATTTTTATTTTAATATTAACATTTTTTTATTATAAAAATAACAGACAATAAGTCACAAATAAATAATATATAAATAACCTGAATTATGTTTTTTTGTATGGTATAATTTCAGTGTGAGGTGGTTTTATGAAATTTATAAACAGAAAAAAAGAGATGCAGACACTGGAAAAAGAATATAATAAATCTGACAGTTTTGTAGTTCTTTACGGAAGAAGAAGAACAGGAAAAACTACTTTAATAAAAGAGTTTATAAAAGATAAAAAAGCTTTCTATTTTTTTGCTGACAAACAAAACGAAAATATTCAAATAGAGAGATTTAAAAATCAACTGGCAGAATATTTCAAAGATAACTTTCTGAAAAAAATAACTGTTTCAGACTGGGATACTTTAATAGAATATCTTTTAAGTAAAACAGCAGGAGAAAAATTTGTTTTTGTAATTGATGAATTTCAATATTTTATGTATGGAAAACAAAGAATTTTCCTCTGTATTTCAAAGAATATATGATGAAAAAATACAAGGCAATAATATTATGGTTATTCTCTGCGGTTCTCTTATATCTATGATGTATTCGGAAGTTTTAGCATATGACAGTCCTTTGTACGGGAGAAGAACTGCACAGATAAAGCTTCAGACTATTAAGTTTCAATATTTCAAAGAATTTTTTAAAAATAAATCTCACAAAGAACTGATAGAATTTTATTCAATTACAGGAGGAATACCGAAATATATCCTTGAATTTGACAGAGAGCAGACACCTCTTTGGAATATAGAAAACAATGTTTTCGATAAAGATAATTTTTTATATTCTGAACCGAAATTTCTTCTTCAGGAAAAAATAAACGATTTATCCAGATATTTTTCAATTCTTCATGCAATATCTTCGGGAAACACAAAACTTTCATCTATATGTTCACAGCTTGGAATAAGCAGCGGAGGAATAACTCCATATATTACAAAACTTATTGATTTGGATATAGTTGAAAAAGAAGTACCTGTTACAGAAAATATTGATAACGGGAAAAAAGGTTTGTATAAAATAAAGGATAATTATTTGAGCTTTTGGTTCAGTTATGTTTACCCTTACCAAAGTTATCTTGAAATAGAAAATATAACATACCCATTAGAAAAAATAAAATCAGAGTTTGATTTATGGATTTCCAAAATATATGAAAGTTTAGCAAGAGAAAGTGTTTTGTTAAATTCCTCTGTTCCTTTCCCTGTAAAAAAACTTGGAAGATGGTGGGACAAAGAGGAAGAAATAGATATAGTAGGGATTGGAGAGAATGAAATACTTTTTAGTGAATGCAAATGGTCGAACAAAAAAGTTGGTTTAAGTGTTCTTTATGATTTAAAAGAAAAAAGTAAAGTGGAAAAATACAGAAAGAAAAGAATATTTTATTCTGTTTTCAAAAGAGGGATTTACACCTGAACTTATAGAGTTTGCCCTGAAAGAAAAAAATATAATACTAAGTGATTTTTAATGGATTTTGTGATATCCTATAAAAATAAAGATACACAGACAACAACGGAGGTTAATTTTTATGGAATATAAAAGCAAAGATATAGCAAGGACAGCAATAATGCTGGCAATGTCTACCCGTGAAGAAGAGGCAGTTCTTAAAGAAAATTACAAAAAAGAGGGAATAAAAAGTGCAGCGGTTGATATAGGCGGAGATGTTATTCAGTCAATATCAAAAATTCTTGAAAGAACTCTGGTCGCTTCAAAAAGAAACGGCCTTATAAAAGACACTCATGTATATGAAGGAGCTGTTACAGGAGCAACAAGAGAAGCTATTGCACAAATAATGGATAAAGCAGCAGGATTTAATGTGGGAGGAAAAATAGGGATTGCAAGATACAGAGAACACCTTTCTGTATGTATTTTCCTTACCATTGGAATGTTCAGACTTGATGATGTTGTAATAGGACTGGGACACAGAGCAATCCCCGTTGACAATGATTAATCGAAATATTAAAATGCAAAAAAATTTGTAAATACTGTTGACAAAATGTTTCGGTTGGTATATAATTGCTCCAAGATAAGTTTCATGTAGAAAATGTAGAACAGTAGAGATTGAAAGTAAATAGTTTTTGTAGAATTGTAGAATAGTAGGTAAAATAAATATAGAAATTTATACAGTATCATATTTATGATATTGTGTCTGTTTATATATAATGCCTTTTTACAATTCGTAAAAAGGCTTTTTTATTTTCAAAAAAGGAGGAATTATGAAGGACAGAAGCACAGCAGAAAAAATTATGGGAAGTTTAACAGCAGTTTTGATGATAATGGGATTATTCCTTTTACAATATACGCCGTTAAAAGCAGCCGAAAAATTTGTAATAGGTATCAGCCAGTTTGCAGAACATCCGGCACTTGACCAAGTAAGACAAGGATTTGAAGACGAACTGAAAGCTCAGGGAGTAGATGCCGAAATAATTTACAAAAATTCTCAAGGGGACACAGGGGTGGCAGGAGTAATTGCACAAAAATTTGCCGCAGACAATGTGGATTTGATTTTCGGAATTGCAACAATATCTGCACAGACAGCAAAACAGGCAACAAACACAATTCCTGTACTTTTCAGTGCAGTAACAGATCCTGTACATTCACAGCTGGTTAATTCAATGGATAATGTGGGAGGAAATGTTACAGGTACAACAGACGCAAGCCCTATGGACAAACAGCTGGCACTTTTCAAACAGCTTGACCCAAGTATTAAAAAAATAGGAATTATTTACAATACAAGTGAATCAAATTCAGAAATTCAAGTGGCACAGGCAAAAGAGATTGCAAAAGGACTTGGACTTGAAATAGTTGCAGTGGGAGTAAACAATATTAATGATATTCCTCAAGCTGTAAATTCACTTGCTTCAAAAGCAGACGCATTTTATGCAGTAACAGACAATATTGTGGCTTCGGCAGCAGGACTTATTGCAAAATCAACTGTTGAAAGAAAAATGATATCTGTTGCAGGAGAAGAAGGACCTGTAAGAAACGGACTTCTTATGACAGACGGGCTTAGCTACTACGAACTTGGAAAACAGACAGGAGCTATGGCAAAAAGAATTTTGGTTGACGGTGCAAATCCAAAAGATATGCCTGTTGAAAGTTTAAAAAACACAACAAAAATCGTAAATGAAAAAACAATGAACAAATTAAAACTTGATAAAAACAATCCGGCTTTTGAAGGAGCTGTATTTGTAAAATAATAAAGGAGCAGTTTACTTATGAATTCACTAATCACTATTTCAATAGAACAGGGACTTATATTTGCAGTTCTTGCAATAGGAGTCTTTATTACATACAAGATACTTGATTTTCCTGATTTGTCAGTGGAAGGAACTTTTCCTCTGGGAGCTTTTATCTTTGCAAAGTTTATAACTTCAGGATTTGATCCTGTAACAAGCACTCTGCTTTCATTTGCATTCGGCTCTCTGGCAGGAGTGATAACATATTTTCTGCACATAAAAATGAAAATAGCTCCCATTCTTGCAGGAATTCTTACAATGACAATTCTTTATTCCGTAAATCTTAGAATAAACGGAAAAGCAAATATTCCGCTGTACAATGACGGTTCATTGTTTGACTACGGAAACAAAATAGTTGTTCTTGCTGTAATAGTGATGATAATTAAAGTTTTAATGGATATGTTTCTTAAAACAGAAATCGGATATCTGCTGATTGCCACAGGGGACAACGAAACTCTTGTGAAATCACTGGGAGTCAGCTGTAATAAATTTAAACTTCTGGGACTTATTCTTTCAAACGGAATTGTTGCGGTGAGCGGAGCTTTAATGGCTCAAAGCCAAGGTTTTTCTGATATAAATATGGGAACATCAATTATAGTTTCCGCTCTTGCTTCAATAATAGTGGGAGACACAATTTTAAAAAAATCAAACAAAATAAACGGAACAACCAGAGCAATTCTTGGTGCTGTGAGTTACAAAATCATGGGAGGACTTGCAATCGACTTAGGATTTGCCCCTACCGATTTAAAAGCCATCAGTGCCATAATAGTAATAGTATTTATCGGTTATAACAATATGTCATTCTTTGATTTTAAAAAGAGAGGTAATTAATTATGCTGACAATAAAAAATCTGAAAAAAAGTTTTAACGAAGGAACAGAAAACGAAGTAAATATATTCAACGGTTTTAATCTTGAAATAAAAGAAAGTGAGTTTGTTGCAATTCTTGGCTCAAACGGTTGTGGAAAAAGTACGCTGTTTAATATTATAAGCGGTTCTGTTCAGGATAACGGAGGAAGCATTATTCTTGGCGAAACAGATATTTCTGCTCTGAAAGAAGAAGAAAGAGCCGGAAAAATCGGGAAAGTTCACCAAGACCCATCAAAAGGAGTTTCTCCATCTCTTACAATTTTGGAAAATCTTTCTCTTGCTGCAAAAAAGAGCGAAAAATTTTCTCTTAGAAGACTGATAAAAAAAGAAAATACAGGAAAATTTATTGAGCTTCTGAAAGAATTGGATCTGGGACTTGAAAATAAACTTAATACACAGGTTAAATTTTTATCAGGAGGACAAAGACAGGCTCTTTCTCTTATAATGGCAACTATGAAAAAACCTGAACTGCTTCTTCTTGATGAACATACAGCAGCTCTTGATCCTAAAACTTCAAGAATGATAATGTCTAAAACAAAACAGCTTATTGATAAGCAGAAAATAACTGCCATGATGATTTCTCATAATCTGAGAGATGCAATAAAATATTCAGACAGAATAATTATGCTTGACAAAGGAAAAGTTATTCTGGATATCAAGAGCAAAGATGTAACTGAAGGAGAACTTTCTAAAATTTACACATCAAAAATGAACAAAGAGGCGAGAGCTCTTGCTTGTTAATAAACCTAAAACTGTCATATTTTGTATTCTTGCAGGAGTTCTGTCATATTTTATTTCTCCCTATGAAACAAAGCTGACACTTTCTGTTATTTTTTCTGTTGAAGCTCTTGTTTTATGGGGAAGTTCTGCTGTTGATAATGCCGCTGTTTCTCTGTTTTTCATTGCGGGAGCATGGCTTTTTTCACTTGCACCTTTGAAAATACTTTTTACTTTTCCGAAAACAGAAAATTTCTATCTTATAATTCTTTCATATATTCTTACAAAAGGCGTTACAGATACAGGAGCTGCCGCTGTTTTTTCCAAAAATATTATGGAAAAAATTGTAAAATCTCCTGTTAAATTGATATTTTTTTCTTATGCAGCAGGTTTTCTGCTGATATTTTTTATTCCTCAGCCATTTCCAAGAGTAATTCTTTTGGCTGCTTTTTATAAAGAATTTTTTAAAAAACAAAATTTACCTCAATCAACTGAAGAAATTTTATTTTTCAGTATTTTTACCGCTTCTACTTTTACATCAATGTTTTTTCTTACAGGAGATATGCTTCTCAACTATGTTGTTGTCACAGTTACACAAGCTCAAATCAACTGGGGACAATGGGCTTTGTATATGTCTGTGCCCACTCTTGTTACATGTGTTGCAACCTTTATCTTATTTCTTGCCGTTTTCAGAAAAGAGATATATGCAAAATCTTTTGATAATACAAAATCATTGAAAAAATCTGCTCCTATTTCTTCCGAACAGAAAAAAATGATTTTTGTATGTACAATTATTTTTATTGGTTTTGCAACTCAAACTTTTCATAAATTTTCCGCTGCTGCAATTATGCTTTCCGGAATAGGTATGGGCATTATTTTGGGAGTTATAAAAAAAGATTGTATAAAGAATGTTAATTGGAAACTTTTGATATTTTTTACAGGAGCTTTTTCTGTTGGAAATGTGTTAAATTCTTCAGGAGCTGCTGATATTATTGTAAACAATCTTCTCACTCTTGCTCCTGAAGGAAATTTTCAAATAAAAATAGTTTTTCTTATAATTGTTACTCTTATTTTGAATTTTTTTCTGGGCAGTGCCGTTACAACATCATCAGTGGTAATTCCTACAATAGCCCGTCTCGGAATACTTGAACCTCATTCCGCTGCTCTTACTCTCTTTGTTTATACAATAGTGAGTATTCAATATATTCTTCCTTTTCATCATGCTACAGTAATGATTGGCTTCGGAGAAAAATTATACCCTACAAAAATAATTATAAAATACGGTATTTTTCTGACTATACTTACATTTTTTATTGTACTGTATATCTGTATCCCTTGGTGGAGATTTTTAAATTTATTGTAATATATTTTTTTACATAAAAAAAGAACAGTTATTCACTGTTCCTGCTTTCATCTATATTCATTTATATTCATTGTCCCTGCTAGTCGCAGAACTCCTTCGTTCTACTTCTGCATTGACAAAAAATAAAAAATGGCGCTTCTTGTTGGACTTGAACCAACGACAACACGATTAACAGTCGTGTGCTCTACCGACTGAGCTAAAGAAGCACCTGTCTCGAAAAGTATGCTTCAATCCATTCGGAAAAGCACTTGTTCGAGAACTGTAAATAATCTCTTACAATTATTTACAAAAGATTGGCAAGTTCCTATCCTCCCAAAGGGCTGCCCCCTAAGTACTTTCAGC
>UQXM01000079.1 GCA_900545035.1 uncultured Fusobacterium sp.
GTGCCACCTTCTTATCTTTTTTTTATAATAATTTTTAGTAAATTACCCATTAAATTATTTTCGATAGGAAGATTATTTTTATATCTATAAATATTTAGGATTTTCTCTTTAAATTTCGTTTTTTTATCTACTCTGCTGATACAAGTATTACTTTAAGAGTCTATGCCCATGTTTATGCTGATTCTGGTAAGAAGATAGCTAACTTACTTGGTGCAACCATTTTGCAACCAGAGTGATTTTTTATTGATGTAACTTATTTAAATAGTTGCTCTACACTATCTTCGTTGTCCAGTCCTCAACATTCCATACTTCTGTAACAACATCCATATAAAAATCAGGTTCGTGGCTTACAAGAACAACAGTTCCCTTAAATTCTCTCACAGCTTTTTTCAATTCTTCTTTTGCTTCTACATCAAGATGGTTTGTAGGCTCGTCAAGAACAAGCAGATTAAGTTCTCTGTTCATCAATTTACAAAGACGAACTTTTGCATTTTCTCCTCCTGATAAAACTTTCATTTGGCTTGTAATATGATCTCTAGTCAGTCCGCATCTTGCCAGAGCTGCCCTTGCTTCTGCATTTGTCCAGCTTGGAAATTCATTCCATATTTCATCAAGAGCAGTTGTTGATGTTGCAATTTCCTCTTGTTCAAAATATCCGATTTCCAAGAATTGTCCGTGTTCCACTTCTCCGGAAACAGGTTTTATAATTCCCAAAAGAGTTTTCAAAAGAGTAGATTTTCCAAGTCCGTTTACCCCTTTAATTGCAATTTTTTGATTACGCTCTATTGTGAAATTAAGAGGTTTTGTAAGAGGCTCTCCGTATCCTATTACAAGATTTGTGGCAGTGATAACTTCACGGCTTGGAGTACGAGCTTCTTTAAATTCAAAAATTGGTTTTGGTTTTTCTCTTGCCATTTCGATTATATCCATTCTGTCAAGTTTTCTTTGACGGTCTTTAGCAAGATTTGTTGTAGCAACACGAGCTTTATTACGAGCAATGAAATCTTTTAAGTGCTCAATTTCTTTCTGCTGTTTTTTATATGCCTGTTCCAGCTGTCTTTTTTTCAGCTCATAAGTTTCTAAAAATTGCTGATAACTTCCTGTATATCTTGTCAGAGTTGCATTTTCCATATGGTAAATAACATTTGTTACATCAGATAAAAATGGAATATCATGGCTTACAAGAATAAAAGCATTTTCATAATTTTGTAAAAAGTTTTTAAGCCATGCAATATGATTTTCATCCAAAAAGTTTGTAGGCTCGTCAAGAATCAAAATCATAGGATTTTCCAAAAGAACTTTTGCAAGAAGAATTTTTGCTCTTTGTCCTCCCGAAAGTTCTGTTACATCTCTTTCAAGTCCGATATCCATAAGTCCCAGCCCTGCTGCATATTCCTCTATTTTTGAATCAAGAGAATAAAAATCTCCGCTTTCAAGAATACTTTGAATTTCTCCAACCTCTTCCATAAGAATATCCATTTCTTCAGGAGAACAATCTCCCATTTTATCATAAATAGAAATCATTTCTTTTTCAAGTTCAAACATATGGTTAAAAGCTGAACGAAGAATATCTCTTATTGTCTTTCCTTTTTCAAGTGTGCTGTACTGGTCAAGATATCCTGTTGTAATATGATTGCACCACTCTATTTTTCCTTCATCAGGCATAAGCTTTCCTGTGATGATATTAAGGAAAGTGGATTTTCCCTCTCCGTTTGCTCCCACAAGACCAATATGTTCTCCTTTTAAAAGACGAAAAGAAACATCTTCCAAAATTTGTCTTGCTCCGAAACCATGACTGACATTTGTAACATCTAAAATACTCATTTGAACTCCTTTTTATGTTAAATCTCTTTATTTTTAAATATTAAAAAATTATTACAGTATTATTAGTATAGCAAAAAATACAAAAGAGAGCAAGATGCTCTCTTTATAAAATATATGTTTTAAAAAATTTATTTGTTTTTTATAAAATCCACAGTTTTTTTAATTCTTGAAAGCCCGTCCTGTACTTTTTGTATTGAGCAGGCAACATTCAGTCTGATAAAATATTCTCCCTCTTCACCGTAAGTATTTCCCGGCATGATTGCAGTTTCTCCGATGTCAATCAGATATTTTTGAAACTCATTGCTTGAAATTCCCAGTTTTGAGAAGTTTATCCATGCAAAATATGAACCATCAGGAATTTCACATGAAAGTTCGGGAATATTTTTTTTCAAATATTCTTTTACAAATCTGATGTTGTTTTCTGTATATTTTACAAGCTCATCAACCCAGTATCCGCATTTATTATATGCTGTCATTGTAGCAATCACAGCAAGAATTGACGGAGAAGAAAGAGCATCTCTTTCTTTCAAAATTTTTAAAAAAGCATCTCTGTTTTTCTCATTCGGAATAAAAAGATATGAACCTGTAAGAGCAGGAATATTAAATGTTTTTGAAGCAGAAGTACATAAAACCATATTATCAAGATAATCTTTTCCCAATGAAAGTACAGGAATATGTTTTCCTCTGTAAACAATGTCCATGTGAATTTCGTCAGAAATTATGAAAACATTGTTTTTTTTGCAGATTTCTATAATTTTTGTAAGTTCTTCTTCTGTCCATACTTTTCCCACAGGATTGTGAGGACTGCAAAGAAGAAATATTTTTGCTTCTCTGCATTTTTTTTCAAAATCATCAAAATTTATTTCATATTTTCCGTTTATATATTCTAAAGGAGAAGAAATTATTTTTCTTTCATTTCCTAAAATCATTTTGAAAAATCCATCATATCCGGGAGTATTTATTAAAACACCATCTCTTTTTTCAGATTTCATTTCAATAAATTTTGAAACAGCATAAATTACACTGGGACTGTAAACTATCCAATCTTTATTAATTTGATAATTAAATCTTGATTTATACCAGTTTTCAATGGAATTTTTAAAATCATCATGGTTCCATCTGCTGTATCCAAAAATTTTATGATTTATTCTTTGTGTAAGAGCTTCTGCTATTTCAACAGGAGATTCCAAATCCATATCGGAGATAGTGAAAGGCAGAAGCCCCTCTTTTCCAAATCTGTCTTTGACATAATCCCATTGAGTGCAGTAAGTGCCTCTTCTGTCTTTTATTTCATCGAAATTCATAAATTCCACCTTGCTTATTTAAAAAATTTATTTGCTCATTAATTTTTCAAGTTTATTTTTAACAACATTTACCTGTGGTCCGATTATTACCTGAAGATTTGTATTGTCAAGCTTAACAACAGCCACAGCTCCTGTATCTTTTATTTCTTTTTCATCTACTGCAGACATATCTTTAACAACAAGTCTTAATCTTGTCAGACAGTTATCAAGAGAAACAATGTTTTCTTTTCCTCCCAAAGCTTTCAACATTCTTTCCTCATCATATCCTCCAAGTTTAGCATCCTGTCCCTCTGCAATAACTTCTCTTCCCGGAGTTTTCAGGTTGAATTTTAAAATTGCCCATTTGAAAACAAAATAATAGATAATAAACCAAACAATTCCAACAGCAATAACAAGATACCATTTAGTTTTTGTTCCTTGAAGTACACCAAATACCAAGAAGTCAATAATATTTCCGTCAGTATTTCCGATTGCAACTTTCAAAATTCCCATTAACATAAATCCAAGTCCAACCATAATGCAATGGAAAACATAAAGTGCAGGAGCAAGGAAAAGGAATATAAACTCAAGAGGCTCTGTAATTCCTCCAACAGCACAAGCAACTATTCCCGAAATTAAAAGTCCTTTTATTTTTTTCTTGTTTTCAGGTCTTGCAGTGTGATACATAGCAAGAGCAGCAGCAGGAAGTCCGAACATATATACAGGCATTTTTCCTTGTGATAAGAATTTAGTAACATTCGGGTCAAAAATTCCGTTTGCAAACTGTTTGTAGAAAATAGTTAAAGCTCCTGAAACAGTTTCACCGTTTACAACTGCATCCCCTCCGGCAGAAGTAAATCTAATCATAGCAACAAGAATGTGATGTAATCCGAAAGGTCTTAACAGTCCCTCTCCTGCTCCGAATAAAAATGGTCCGAAAGGTCCTGATTTACTGATAAGATTTCCTATTCCTATAATAATATGGTTGAAGAAAGGCCAAATAAATGGAATAGCTAAACTTACAACTCCAACAACAACAGATGTTGCCAAAGGAACAAATCTTGAACCTGTCCAGAATCCCAAGAAATCAGGAAGAGCTATTGTACGATATTTTTCATGAATTTTATAAACTATAACCCCAATTATAAGTCCTCCGATAACTCCTGTATCAATACTTTGAATTCCCATAACCATAGCTTGTCCGGCTTCTTTCATATTTTCCGGAGAAGCAAGAGTACCTGTTGTTTTTAATAAAAAGTTTACAGCAAGATGAGATATTGTAAATCCAACATATCCCGAAAATGCAGCAACACCTTTATCTTCTTTGGCAAGTCCCAAAGGAATAGCTATTGCAAACATTACAGGAAGATTTGAAAATGCAAATGATCCTATTGTTGCCATAAAATTAAAAAATGCGTTTAAAATTGGATTTTTTAAGAACGGAAGTATTTCAGCAGTAACAGAACTTGCAAAAGAACTTCCTATCCCAAGCATTATACCACAAGCTGCCAGTAAAGACACAGGCAGAACAAATGTTTTTCCCAAACCTTGGAAAAACTCCCAGAAACTAACTTTTTTTGCCATATGCAATCCCTCCAATATTTATATTGTTTTTGACTGCATATATTATATAACAGATAAAGTGTAAAGTTAATATACATAAAATTTCAGAAAATTTTCATATTTTTTGAAAAAAAGTTATAGGTAATGTTTTTTTGTTTATCTTTCTTTTAAAAACAATATAATTTCTTCAAGGGAAGAATTTTCAGCCAAATTTATCAAATCTGAAATTATTTTGAGATGTTCAATTTTATTTTCTGCCGACAGTATAAAAAGAATATTTCCGTCTTCACTTTCAGGAACTTGTATCCCTTTTTCAGATATAATCACAGCCAATCCGGATTTCAAAAAATTTTCAGGATTTGTATTATAACAGAAAAGAATTTTTTTATCTATAAACATATATTTTCCAAATTTTTGTATTAAATCTTTTAAGTTATAAAGCATATCTTTTTTTACAAATTTTTTGTCAACAAGAATATTTATTCCCCTGTCTGCTGCTTCTACAATACTGACGGTTTCAGGATAGATAAAAATTCTGCTTTTGTCCAAAAGGTTTGAAATATTATAATTATCAACAGAGTTTATATCATCGTCAATAAGAACACCGAATTCTTTCTTTACATTATATATAATTTTGTCTGAACTACACACATTGCAATTTGCCTCAACAATATCCATTAATTTTTTTAGAGATATTTTTTTTGTTTTGGAATCTGCAATGGATTTTTCCACAGCTTCGGCAATATACAATATTTCTTCATCACGAAGAGGCTCAAGAAGATATTTATTATTTTCCAAAACTCCGTTTTTTACAGCTGACATTATGTTTTTATCAACTTTGTTCATTTTTAAAATAATTTCAAAATCTTTATGAAGATAAAAATTATTTTTTATTCTGTATATGGCAGGTACTAAATATTTCAAAAGATTTTCAGCCAAATCTTTATTTGTGATAAATTTCATATTTAAAAGCTTTTCAAGAGTTCTTAAAAATCTTGAAATAAATCTTTCTGCAATAAAAAGATTTTCATAGAAGAAATTTACATATTGTCCGCTCAAAAAGTATTCTGTAAGATGCAGAAATTCGTAATTATAACTTTCATCTATAATTTTTTTCAAAACATCTTTTATTACTTTATGCTCATAAAGTCCTTTTAAAAACTCACTGTTGCTTTTTCTGTCAATAATACAGCCGTTTTCAATTCTCTCTATTGTAGCTGTCAAATAAAGAGCCATAATATTTTTAAATTCCTGTGGAAAAATACTTCCAAGATTTTTTTCAATTTCATCAATAACACCAAGAATTTCTTTTTTAAAATATTTGTTAAGATATTTTTGTATTATCACACTTTCGGATTTTTCATTGAAATATTTTTTTGAAATAAAATTTATTTCTTTGATATTGAATTTATCATTTTTTATTTCAGCATAATTAAGCATTTTTAAAAGTTTCAAATGTCTTAATTTTTTTTCGTTTCCTGAAATTTCAATTCTGTTATCGTATCTTTTAAAATGCAGGTCAAATTGTGCAAGATAATCTTCCATATTTTTGATATCTTTTTTTATTGTTGTACGGCTGACATTAAGAAAGTTTTCAATATCTTTTATTGTAATATTTTTTTCAAAAAGATATTCTGTAAGGATATAGCTCTCTCTTTCTTCTGAAGAGAAAGCATAAGTATTCATATTGAGATTTTCAATAAATTTGTCCAAAATAATTTTTTCTGTATGAAATTCCAAATTTCCCAGTTTAATCTCAATATCTTTGATATTTTCTTTTTTCAGATAAAAATTAATATTATCCACACTGTATCTTATATTTCTTTCGCTGACATGATATTTGTCAGCGAAATACTTTATAGAACAGGGATTGTTGTTTATTTCTTCCAATAACAGAATATCTTTTTTGTTCAATGCCATAATTTTCTCCTATATTATCCTATACTTCCGTACACAAGTCCTAAGATAAGTATTATTACAACTCCCGGTGTAAAAATATATTTTCCTGTATTTATGATAAAATTTCCAAGATTATGTGAAGAACCTGCATTGATTTCCTCTGCAATTTTTTTATTGTCTATTCCAAAGAAATAAAATCCTAAAATAAGAACAGCTCCCAAAGGAATCATAAATACAGACATAAAATCTGCAAATTTTCCAAATAAATTCATATTGATATCAAGAGGAAGTCCTGCTGCAAAAAGAAGTCCTCCCACAACAAAGCTTGATTTTTTTCTTGAAATATTAAATTTTTCCATTACAGCTTCAACAGGAACTTCAAGCTGATTTACAGCAGATGAAACAGCTGCGAAAATTATGCTTAAAAAGAATATTATTCCCAAAATTTTTCCTCCCGGAATTTGTGCAAATACAGCAGGAATTGTTATAAACAGTAAACTTGGTCCTGCTGACGGACTGAATCCGAAAGCAAAAGCAGCCGGAATAATAATAAATCCTGCAAGAAGAGCAGCACAAGTATCTAAAACACATGTATGGAAAACACTTCCCGGGATATCAATATCTCTGTCAAGATAACTTCCGTATACAAGAAGAGCAGATCCGCTCAGTCCCACTGTAAAAAATGCCTGCCCCAAAGCCATTATCCATGTAACAGGATTTTTCAGAAGTTCCCATCTCGGTGTGATAAGATATTTTACTCCTTCCATTGCTCCGGGAAGAGAAAGAGATTTTACAACAAGCCCGATAAAAATTAAAAACATAAGAGGCATTATTATTTTATTAAGTTTTTCAATTCCTTTTACAACTCCCAGAGAAATTACTCCTATACTGAAAAATGCAGCTGCAAAATGCCAAGGTATAGAACTGCTGTGTCCGGCAAAAGCTCCGAAATATTCTCCATAATTAAGAGAACTCATATCTGTTGTAAGATACAGAAAGAAATATTTTATTATCCATCCAAATACAATTACATAAAAAACAAAAATTCCTGATACAGAGATTACAGGTATAAAAGGAATATATTTTCCCAAGGGAATTTTTTTCTCTTTCATAAGCTCTGCCACACCCATAACACCTTTTTTCATCATTCTCCCGAAAGAGATTTCAGAAACAAGTCCCACAAATGAAAACAATACAATAAAAATAAAATAAGGGATTAAAAATGCAGCCCCTCCGAATGTTCCAAGTTTCCAAGAGAAAAGCCATATATTTCCCAATCCTATAGCTGCCCCTACACATGATAAAATGAAACCGATTCTGTTGCTGAACTTTTCTCTTTTTTCTTTCAAAGTAAACACCTCCGCCAAATAAATTAAATAGTAATAAAATCCACAGGCGTATCTGTGGATTATAAAGCATTTTTAAATTTTGTCCTTTAGATACACATTCATTTGATATTTTTCTTAAACACAAAATGAGTTTGTATCATCGTAAGATTTACAAACTCTGTCTAAGAACACCACCAGTGTATTAAAGAACAGCAAAGAACTGTATTATTTATATTTTTATTTAAATTTTTCAAATTTTTCATAAACAATACACCTCCGCTTTCAAATTTTGTAAACTAAA
>UQXM01000080.1 GCA_900545035.1 uncultured Fusobacterium sp.
TAAAAATGTTAAGAACAGAGATTTTTAAAAAATATAACAGCAGTGAAGACCTTAATAAGAAAGAAGCGGAAATAAGAATATCCCTTTTATTAGAGCCTGACAATCTGGAGTATTTAAGGGAGCTGGGAGCTCTTGTTTATTATAAGAGAAATTTAAAAAATGCAAGATTGATATATAAAAAGCTAACAGAACTTGAGCCGCAGAATGGAAATAATTTTGCATTTTTGGGATTTTTAAATTATGAATTGGAAGATTTTGAAGAAGCTGTAAAAAATTTCAATAAAGCACTTGAACTTGTAAAAGATGTTTCTTTTATATATTTTCTGCTTGGAAATTCTTATTCGAGAATAGGAAATATAATCGAAGCTATAAAGTGCTATGACCTTGCAATTTTTAACAACATAGATATTTATGCTGTACATCTTGATTTTGCAAAAAAATATGAAGAGATAGGTTCTCCTGAAAAAGCTCTTCAGGAATATACAGCAGCTTATGAAATTGATCCAAGAGATAAAGAAATAGAACAAAAAATAAAAAGTTTAAAAGAAAAAATAAATAAGTATTGTAATTTATATTAATATACATTAAAATAATAGATGAGAGTGAAAAAAATCTCATCTGTTATTTTTTATTTACAGTATTGAAAATTAAAAGGAGAACAAATGGAAATAGCATTAATCATAATGGCAGTTTTATTTTTTATAATAGCCGGGTCTGCAGGGCTCCAGAGAGCAGTGAGTTTTATTCCTGCCTTAATAGTTTTGGCTGTGCTGTTTACACTTTTTGGATATGTGGTTGTAACTTTCTTTCCGTTGATATTGATATATCTTATTTATGTGGCATTGAGAAATAAAAAACAGCCTCATGCAAGAACAAGAACATATTATTACAGAACAGGAAATGCTCAGGACTTTGAGGATTTTTTCAGAGGATATTCTTCACAGGGAGGATATTACAGCAGCGGAAACGGAAATTATTATAATCAAGGAAGCAGTTCTTATCAAAATCCTTTTGAAGATAAGACGAAATATTACACAGTACTTGGAGTGCAGCCGGGAGCTTCCAAAGATGAAATAAAAAGAGCTTTCAGAGAACAGGCAAAAAAACATCACCCTGACAAATTTGCGAATGAAAGTCAGGAAGTAAGAGATTATCATGAGAAAAAATTCAAAGAGATAAATGAGGCTTATGAAAAACTTGCCGGACAAAATTAAAAAACTAGAACTTGAAATAAAATAATCTCATATGATATAATAAATTATGAAAAATTTTTGAAAAGAGGGCAGATATGAAATTAAAAGCACTTGTTTTGGCAGCAGGAAAAGGAACAAGAATGAAATCAGAGCTTCCAAAAGTGATTCACAAAGTAAACGGAATTCCTATGGTAAAAAAGATTTTAAATGAACTTGAAGCCTTGAATGTTGAAGAGAGCATATTAATTTTAGGGCATAAAAAAGAAGTTGTATTAAAAGAGCTGGGAGATGTCCCTTATGTTGTTCAGGCAGAACAGCTTGGTACAGGACATGCAATTATGCAGGCAGAAAATCTTTTAAAAGATTATGAGGGAGATGTAATGATTTTGTGCGGGGATACACCTCTGTTGAAACATGAAACTCTGAAAGCTATGTATGAAGCTCATAAACAATCTGGAGTATCAACAACAATTCTTACTTCAATCTATGAAAATCCATTTGGATATGGAAGAATTGTAAAAGACGGAGATAAAGTAACAGCAATAGTTGAAGAAAAAGAAGCTGATGAAGAGATTAAAAAAATCAAAGAAGTCAATGCCGGAGTATATTGCTGTAATGCAAAAGAACTGTTTGAAGCATTAAGCAAAGTAACAAACAACAATGAAAAAGGAGAATATTATCTTACTGATATAGTGGGAATACAGGTTGCAGAAGGAAAAAAAGTTGCAAGTTTTATTCTTGAAGACAATGAAGAGATACTTGGAGTAAATTCGAAAGTTGAACTTGCACAAGCTTCAAAAGTTTTAAGAGAAAGAAAAAATATTTCTCTTATGGAAGAGGGAGTTATTCTTATTGATCCTGCTTCAACATATATAGAAGAAAGTGTAAAAATAGGAAAAGATACAGTTATTTATCCGGGAGCAGTTTTACAGGGAAATACAGTTATCGGAGAAAATTGTGAAATCTTAGGATGCACAAGAATAATTGACAGCAAACTTGGAAATGACATAAGAATAGAATCTTCTGTAATAGAAGAAAGTATTGTTGATGATAAAGTTACAATGGGACCTTTTGCTCATTTAAGACCAAAATCTCATTTAAAAGAAAAAGTTCATATCGGAAACTTTGTGGAGATTAAAAAATCTACTCTTGAATATGGAGTAAAAGCAGGACATCTGACATATTTGGGAAATGCAACAGTTGGTAAAGATACAAATATCGGAGCAGGAACTATTACCTGCAATTATGACGGTGTTAATAAATTTGATACTGTTATCGGAGAAAATGTGTTTATAGGAAGTGATACTATGTTGGTTGCACCTGTAAACATTGGAGATAAAGCTATAACAGGAGCAGGATCTGTTATTACAAAAGATGTGGCACCGAGAGCTTTGGCTGTTGAAAGAAACAAACAAATAATTAAATTTGAATGGAGGAAATAAAAAAAATGCAAAAAATGGAAATGAAAGAAGTTAAAATTTTTTCAGGAACATCAAATGTAGAATTGGCAGAAAAAATTGCCAGAAAACTTGACATGACTTTAGGAGATGTACAGATCGTAAGATTTAAAGATGGGGAAATCTATGTAAGAGTAGATGAAACTGTAAGAGGAAGAGATGTATTTGTTATTCAGCCTACTTCAGGACCTGTAAACGAAAACTTAATGGAACTTTTAATCTTCATCGACGCATTGAGAAGAGCATCAGCAAAAACTATCAATGTATTGCTTCCATATTATGGATATGCAAGACAAGAAAGAAAATCAAGCCCAAGAGAACCGATTACTGCAAAACTTGTTGCTACATTGTTAACAACAGCAGGAGCAGACAGAGTTGTTACAATGGATCTGCACGCAGATCAAATTCAAGGATTCTTTGATATTCCTGTGGATCACTTACAAGCATTACCATTATTAGCAAAATATTTCATTAATAAAGGACTGACAGGGGACGATGTGGTTGTAGTTTCTCCTGATATCGGAGGAGTGAAAAGAGCAAGAAAACTTGCTGAATGGCTTGATTGTAAAATAGCTATCATTGACAAAAGAAGACCAAAACCAAATATGTCAGAAGTAATGAACCTTATCGGAGAAGTAGAAGGTAAAAAAGCAATCTTTATAGATGATATGATTGATACTGCCGGAACAATAGTAAACGGTGTTGACGCAATAATTAAAAGAGGAGCAAAAGAAGCTTATATCTGTTGTTCACATGCTATCCTTTCAGGACCTGCTGTGGGAAGATTACAAGATTCTCCTGTAAAAGAAGTAATCATTACAGACTCTATAAAACTTGCTGAAGAGAAAAAAATCGATAAAATTAAAGTGCTTTCTGTTGACGGACTGTTTGCTGAAGCAATAAGAAGAATTGTAAATCACCAATCAGTATCTGAATTATTTGAAAGCTACGAGAATATTTAATAAAAAGAATAAAATATATATGAAAAAGCTGGTTATCATACTAGCTTTTTCTTTTTTTTTATGTTAAAATATTTTGGAACTATATTTTATAGAAAAAAGGTGCAGAATATGAAAATGCAGAATTTAAATTGTAAAAATTTGAATTATGGAGAAATTGGAGCAGAACTTAAACAGGGAAAGCTGATAATATATCCAACTGACACAGTATATGGTGTAGGGGGAATAATTACCAATGAAGAAACCATAAAAAATATATACAAAGCTAAGGACAGAAGTTTTTCTTCTCCTTTGATAGCTCTTATAAGCAGTGCTGATAAAATAGAAAATATAGCTGTTATAAATGAGAAAAACAGAGAGAAAATAGAAAAACTTATACAGGCTTTTTGGCCGGGAGGGCTTACAATAATTTTGGAAAGTAAAGAAATAGTTCCTCCGATAATGATTTCTAACGGAAAAACAGTTGGAGTAAGAATGCCTGACCATGAAACAGCTTTAAAAATTATTCAAAGTGCAGGTGGAATACTTCCAACTACCAGTGCAAATATTTCGGGAGAAGCTACACCTCGTTCGTATGAAGAACTGGATGAAGAGTTTAAGAAAAGAGTGGATATAACGGTTGACGGAGGAAAATGTCCGATAGGGACAGCTTCCACAATAATAGATATGAGCAGTGAAAGTATAAAAATATTGAGGGAAGGGGCTATCTCTCAAAATCAAATAGAAAATATAATAGGTAAAATCTAAATCGGAGGTTATAATGAAAGGGCAAAGAGTAAATCCAGAGAAATTAAATCCTATGGAAATGAACAGCATGTCATCAATGATGGGAATGATGAGTGTTTTACAAAAAATAGGGAAAGGAAAAAGAAAATATTCAGTTAAACTGGAAAAAAATCATAAAAAATTCTTAGTAAGATTTATGACTGATATAAAAAAACAGTTTGAGCAAACATATGCTGACAGTCAAATGAAAGGTGTTTTGGCATTCTTTGATTATGTAAAATCTGTATGTGAAAATAAAACAGCAGCTGAGTTAAAACTTAGCTACGAAGAGTTTGATTTCTTAAAAAGACTTTTAACTGATTCTTTAAAAGGAATGGATGCTATGAAACTTAAATGGTACAACCTGATAAAGAAAGCAACAATAAAAATGATGAAGGCACAGTACAGAGAAGTGCTTAAACAAATGAAATAGACAGAAAATAAAAAATGAAAGGTATCATAATTAATGATGCCTTTTTTTAAAATCTTAAAAAAGTATTTTACTTTTTAGGCTTAAAATAGTATACTAAAATTAGAGATTAATAGTTTTGAAGAAATTTATATATGAGGGAGACAAATATGAAAATAACAAAAGAAACGGATTATGCATTCAGAATAGTGATGTTTTTGAGTATGCACAAAGACGATGAAAAAAGATTTAATGGAGATGAGCTTGTAGAAATAAACGAAATTCCTAAAAATCTTGGAAAAAGGATTTTAACAAGACTTGTAGACGGAAAAATTATTAAATCAAAAAAAGGTATCGGCGGAGGATTTTCTCTTAATAAAGACAGAAAAGATATTACTCTTCTGGATGTAATGAATGTAATTGAAGTTATGGATTTTAAAGATTGTGTGGCAAATGCAGACGGATGTACTTTTAAAAACGGAAGATGTGCTGTACATCAGGCAATGGTAAAAATAAAAAAAGTTTTATTTGACGAATTTGCCGCAGTAAATTTTGAAGATCTTGTAAAAACTGAAGAAAAGATATTAAAAGCTTCAAAAAGATGCAGCAAAAAATTATAAAATATTTTTCTGTGTTTTTAGTTAATAATTTGTTGACAAGATACGAAAAAGGTGGTATAATTAATTCATAAATGAAATGATTACAAAATCAATTTAAAGTTATGGAGGATAGGAATATGAAAAAATTTAGATGTAAAGTATGTGGTGAAATAATTAATGAAGGTGCTGAAAAATGTCCAGTATGTGGTGTAGGACCAGATAAATGGGAAGAAATAGTTGAAGGAACTGAAAAAGTTTGGGCAACTGAGCACAAAATCGGTGAAGGATTAGCTTGTGGAGACGAAGAAATCATAGCTGGATTAAGAGCAAACTTTGAAGGAGAATGTACAGAAGTTGGAATGTACTTAGCTATGTCAAGAGTTGCTGACAGAGAAGGATATCCAGAAGTTGCTGAAGCTTACAAAAGAATAGCTTTTGAAGAAGCTGAACACGCTGCAAAATTTGCTGAATTATTAGGAGAATGTGTAACTGATTCTACTGAGAAAAACTTATCTATGAGAGTTGAAGCTGAATATGGAGCAACAGCTGGTAAATTTGATATCGCAAAAAGAGCAAAACAATTAGGATTTGATGCTATCCACGATACAGTTCATGAAATGGCTAAAGACGAAGCTAGACACGGAAAAGCTTTCACTGGATTATTAAACAGATATTTCGGCAAATAATAATAAATAAAACTATAGAATAGTTTGAAAGGGCTGGTATTTTTATCAGCTCTTTTTTAAATAAATTTAATAATTTTTTAAGTTTAAAAATCAATTAAAAGTTGACAAGATAAGTAAAAAATGATATTATTTCTGTTGTACACTATATGTGAACAAAATTTGAAAATTATTAGTGAGGTGAAAATATGAACTTTGATAATATAGCAGAGCAAATTTATGAGGAAACATTTGATAAAATGTTCGATGCTTTAAGTGATGAGTACAGAAGAGGAGAAATTGATTTAGAAACATTGGAAGCAAATGTTGAAGAGCAGCAGCAGGTTCTTCTTAACGGAATGTTTGAGGGAGAAACAAAATTTGCATACACAAATGCAATTGTTGATGCACATCAGTTTGTAATCACAAGAATAAAAAACGGTACTTTAACAGTAGAAGCATAAAAAGATAAAAGAGTGCAGAATTTCTGCACTCTTTTTGTATAATCGGATATTATCCCACTAAGAAAATAAATACAGGAGCGATTATAAAAGTAATAATCCCTGCAATAACTATTGAAAGAGCACTCATTGCTCCCTCCACTTCTCCCATTTCAATAGCTTTCGAAGTACCTACGGCGTGGCTTGATATTCCTATACCGATACCTTTTGCAACAGGATGTTTTATTCTGAAGTATCTGCACACAAGAGGAGCGAAAACATTTCCGGCTATTCCGGTAACAAGAATAGAAAAAATTGTAATAGCAGGAATTCCTCCCAAAAGTTTGCTCAATTCAATTCCTATCGGAGTGGTAATTGATTTCGGCATAAATGAAACAAGAAGCATTTTATCTATTCCCAAAATTTTTCCCAAAGTTATTGTAGAAACGATAGCAGTTACAGCTCCTACTACAGAACCTATTAAAATAGGAATAAGATTTTTCTTTAATTTTTCAAGCTGTCTGTACAGAGGAAGAGCAAGAGCTATTGTAGCAGGTGCTAAAAGAAATGTGATATAATCTCCTCCTTTTCTGAAATATTCTAACGGAATACCAAAAAAAGAAATTACAGACATGGCAATAATTATTCCCAGCAAAAGCGGATTTAAAACGGGAAATTTTAATTTTTTAAAAATAAAAAGTCCTATTTCAAATGATAAAATTGTAAGAATAAGTCCGAATAAAGGTGTGTTTAATATTGTTATATTCATTATTTTTTCTCCATTTTTCTAATACAAAATTCAACGGTTTTTCCTGTAACGACCATAGTAATTACAGTGGTAATAATTAAAAGAAGAAGTATTCTGAAAAATCCTGTTTTCAAAAGTGTCATATATTCCAAAAGCTCCACAGCAGGAGGAAGGAAAAATACAATCATATTCAGAATAAGAAAATCACATACTTTTTCAATGCTCTCTACTTTTAAAATTTTGCTCCAAAGAAGGGCAAAAAATATCAGCATTCCCAAAATAGTTCCGGGAAGAGGAAGATGAAAAAGATTTTGCAGTAATACACCGGCAAAATTTATTGCCAGCAAAATTAAAAATTGTCTAAGCATTTATACACCTGTCCTTTAAAAAAATTTAATTAATTTAACAAGCACATTGATTTTTAAATTTTAGAAACGGCTGAAAATCAATCTGCCTGTTAAATCAGCACCATGTCATTATAGTTTAATATATAATATGTGTCAATAACTTTCGTTCAAAAAAAATTTAGTATAAATTATAAAATATGATATAATAATTTGTTGTGAAACTATTGTAAATGATAAGGAGGAAAAATTTATATATGAAAAAAACAGGAATGTCAGTATATCTTTTTAAAGAATATACTGTACTTATATTTCTGATGTGGATATGCAGGATACTTTTTATAGGATTTAATAGGAGCGGTTTAAAAGATGTACCTTTTTGGATTATGGGAAAAAGCTTTTTCTATGGGTGGATTTTTCACATAAAATTCATAATTTACAGGGAAACTGTATAAAAAT
>UQXM01000081.1 GCA_900545035.1 uncultured Fusobacterium sp.
ATTTTTTTATTTTTTTTATTGTACTATTATCTAAACTATTTATAAATTCCACAATATCCTCCTAAAATTTAACTACTTCTCATTATAGCATAAAAACCTTATTATTTACAGATTATAAAATATGTATTATAATTCTATTGAATAAATTATTAATTAAGGAGTAGAAAATGTTATCATCTAAATTTATAAATTTTATGAAAGGTATCGATATTTCTCTTGTGGCTGTTGATGAAGCACATTGTATCTCTCAATGGGGACATGATTTCAGAAAAAGCTATCTGGATATTCCAAAGTTTATCAAAGCTATGGGAAAACAGATACAAATTTTGGCTCTTACAGCAACAGCTACGCCGAGAGTTCGTGAAGATATAGAAAAACTTCTTGGTATGAACAAACCATTTCATTATGTTGACGGTTTCGACAGAGAAAATCTTTTTTTCAAAGTTGAAAGAGGAGTTGTTCCCGAAGCATATATTGTCAGATATTTGAAAGAACATAAAAACAAATCTGGAATTATTTATGCTTCCACAAGAAAAGAAGTGGATAATCTCTATGCTTACCTTGAAATGAAAGGTTTCAGTGTGGGAAAATATCATGCAGGACTTTCAGAGTTTGAAAGAACTGATTTTCAGGAAAAATTTTTGAAAGACGACATACAGATAATGGTAGCAACAAATGCTTTCGGTATGGGTATAGATAAATCAAATGTCCGTTTTGTGATACACAGAAATATTCCCAAAGATTTGGAAAGCTATTATCAGGAAGCCGGAAGAGCCGGACGGGACGGAGCACCGGGAGAAGCTGTGCTTTTATTCTTTGAAGAGGACATTGCCACACAGGAATTTTTTATTATTAATAATGAAGAAACCAGTGATAAAATAAAGCAGATAAAAAGAAAAAAATTGGATAAAATGGTGGAATATGCTTATCTTGAAGGATGTTACCGCGAATTTATTCTTCAGTATTTCGGAGATAAAAGAATAAAGAGTTACTGTGGAAACTGCGGAAACTGTAAAAAAGCCACTGATGTGGAAAATCTTACAACAGAAGCAAAAAAAGTTATTTCATGTATCGGACGGGCAAAAGAAAATATCGGAATTTCCACTTTGGTAAATATTCTTTTGGGAAAATCCGACACAAAAATAGAGAGAAAAGGATATAATCAGCTTTCTACATTTGGAATTATGCAGGAAAAAGACAGAGAGTGGCTTGAAGAATTTGTAAATTTTCTTATTTCCGAAGAGTATCTCGAACTGAGTGCAGGAAGTTTTCCCACTGTACAGCTTAACAAAAACTCTTTTTCTATTATAAAAAATGAAAAAAATATCTCACGCCGTTTGAATGAAACTGTTTCTTTTGATTATTACGAAGATCCTCTTTTTGAAAATCTTAACAAATTGAGAAAAGAGATAAGTGAAGAAGAAAATGTTGCTCCTTATATAATTTTTTCCGATTTGACACTTATGGAAATGGCAGAAAAGAAACCCAAAAATCGTTGGGAAATGTTAAAAATAAGAGGTATCGGAAACCAAAAATTTAAAAACTACGGAGAAAAATTTTTACAGGTTATAAATTCTTTTACAGATGATGATATGGAACTTTTAAAAATTGAAAATATTATTGACGAACAATATCTCAGCGAAGAAAAACTGAATAATTTGAAAGAAAGTCTTAATCTTAATATAGATACATATAAATTAAAAGAAATTTTGATTAAAAATCTTTTTCTGTAAACTTTTTTGATTATATTTCTGTCTTAATGATATAACAACAAAATTCTTTTTTAATAAGATTTCTCTCCCCAAGAAATTATGCAGCAAAAGTTTTTCATTGAAAACATCAGGAAGCACTTTACTTCCTGATGTTTTTATCTTGTATAGAAATCCAAATTAGGAGAAATTCCTATTCCTGTTGTTACAGATTTTGTTTTTGTTTTGCTGTGAGTTCTTGTTGTCATACCGTTTGCTGTGGCAGTTGATACTGTATTTGTACTTCCTGATGTTTTACTCTTGGTTTTGCTTTTATGCCACGAAGGAATAATTTCAGGATTATTGAAAAGAGTTGTGGCAATTACTGTGTCCAAAAGAACAGACCTTCCCCTTGTTTGATTTTTTTCATTGTAATAATTATTAAAATTATTATACCCTCTTCCTGACGCTGTATTATTGGAACATCCAAACATAAAAAGACTCATGCAAAATACAACAAATATTTTCAATAAATTTTTTCTCATTTTGCCTCCCTGTAATTTAATTTTAAAAATAAAAAAACTGCAACCAAAAAAGAAATTATCTTTTTCAATTGCAGCTGGCTGTCAGTTTAAAGACCCTTTAGCTTTGTGCCGCAGCGTTTCCGCTGTTTTACCTAATATTTAATTATGTACTATTTTACTATATTTTTCTTTTATAATCAAGATTTTTTTCCTTCGTTGACAACAAAGAAGAAATATTATATATTTTAATTGAGATTCAAAAATAATCTGTTTTTAAGGAGAACAATGAAAAAAAGAACCTGTGTTGTCTTTTTTATTTTAATAATTCTGTGTCCGGTTATTTATTTTTCTTTTTCATATTTTTCAGAAAGAAAAATAAAATCACAGCCTCTTTACAATATTGTAAACGATTTTTATTTTCAAGGAAATATTCCCTTACCAAAAGATATTTCTCTCATAGACGAAAGAGAAACATCTTTTATTCAAGGAGCAAATCTTTATTTTGAAAATAATATTGAAGAAGCTGAAACTGTTTTTAAAAATATCTCATTTGAAGAAAAAAATCTCAATCCTGTTTTAAACCTTTATCTGAATGTTTTTCTTAACAGATGTGAAATAAAAAAAACAGGACACGGCAGTCTTGTTTATATTGAAAATATTTTTAATATCATGCAAAATTATTCTATTTTTGCCGAAGATACAGATTTAATCTGGGAAATGATATCTTCCTCTCTCAATGATACAGCTTCCAGAAAAAAGATTATCTCTCTTCTTGATAATCTTATTAAAAACTGTAAAAAATTATCTCTTGAAGACAGATTAAGAATGAAAGGATTTTCTGCAATAATAAAAATGACTGACGGAGAATACGGGGAAAGTATTTACACCTATTACGAAATTCTTTCCCAATCAGAAAAAATAAAAGATTATGAAGTTCGTTCCAAAATGCAGATTAAAGCTTATGAATATCTGGGAAATATGTACTTTATTCTTGAAGATTTCAATTCTGCTGTAAAATATTATACAAAAGCTGTTTCTCTGCCAATGAAAAATTCTGAAACGGATGCTCTTGTAAAATACGGAGCTTATATAAATCTGTCCGAAAGTTATATACAGCTCAAAAATTTTCAAAAAGCATGGGAATATTCTTTGAAAACTGAAAAGCTTATCAAATATCTGCCTGAAAACATTGCTGTGGGAGTAAAAATATTCAGATATAAAAATCTGCTTCTTTTGGAAAGTTACAGACATAATTTTGAAAAAGCACAGGAATATTACAATCTTTGTCTTGAACTTTTGAAAAAAGACATGGGAAGTGCGTTCATAAATACAAAAATGTATGTTGATACTGCTTATTGCGAATTTCTTATTCAGCAGGGAAAATATTATGAAGCTATTGAAAAATTGAATATTCTTCTTGCCAAAGAAGAAAAAGAAAAGTGGGGATTTGATTCAACTATATATATTATGCTTTTAAATCTTTACAAAGAAACAAAACAAATTAACTTATATTTTGAAACCGAGCAGAAAATATATAATTTGGAAAAAGAATTTACAGAAGTTCTGAAAAAAGATTATTTGGAATTTGTAAAAAATTCGTATACTCTTGACCAATTAAAAGTTCGTGAAAGAGAAAACAGATTAAAAATAATAACTTTAAGTGGTTTAAGTTTTGCAGGTATACTTTTAATAACTGCTGGTATTCTTCTTATCTTTAACCTGAAAAAGAAAAATTATACTGACATTCTTACGAATGTATACAACAGAAAATATTTAGATTTTGTTATAAAGCA
Source organism: uncultured Fusobacterium sp. (assembly GCA_900545035.1). Lineage (GTDB taxonomy): Bacteria > Fusobacteriota > Fusobacteriia > Fusobacteriales > Fusobacteriaceae > Fusobacterium_B. The sequence continues at coordinate 4,006 of UQXM01000081.1, forward strand.
GAAAATAAAAACCCCTTTCAATGCTGTGATTATTATGGCTGATATTGATTATTTCAAACAATATAATGATTTTTACGGACATCCTGCAGGAGATAATGTAATCCGAAAAACTGCGGAAATTTTAAAGAAAAATATCAGAAAAGATGATATTGTTATCCGTTACGGCGGAGAAGAATTTCTTATTATTTTAAAAAACTGCAGTCTTGATGTATTTAAAAATATTTACGACAAAACAGCAGAAATTTTGAATGCAGAAAATATCGCTCATGAAAAATCTTTAGTTTCTAACAGAATTACTTTAAGTATGGGAGCTGTTTCACAAATTTTGTACACAGGCTCTGACATCAAAGAAGCTGTCAAAAAAGCTGATAAAGCTCTTTATCTTTCTAAATATAACGGAAGAAACCGATATACAATATATGAATAAAGAGAGGGATGTCCCTCTCTTGTTCTGTTTTTATATATCAAATTTATATCTAAATCCCGCATTTATCTGCCATGAATTATTATCCTTTGATTCACCAAATTGTTTTTCAATATCTGTATATAGATTTAAATCTTCTGTAATATCTTTGGCCGCTCCTACTCCCAGATCTATCCACATTACATTATTTTCATATTTTCTGTTAATTTTTCCTGTTAAATCAGAAGCTTTAACTTTCTGTTCTCCAAGCATTTCATAATTTAAATTTGTTTTCAGATAAATTGTATTATCTTTTTTATTTTCTTTATAAAAATCATGTCCCAGCCTGAATCCAACACGACCTATTAAACTGTTGATTTCTTCTAACTCAACTTTTGTTCCTTGACTTGTTGTATAATTTGTTTCTCCTATATATGTGTATTGAAGCTGTACCTGTGGCTCAAAATATGTCTTTTCAGATATCGTAAACTTTTGCCCTGCTTCTGCACTCAAACCTAAAATAATATTACTGTAATCTCCTCTTACTTGATATTTATGTTTTGAAGTTGTAATATCAAAATCACTTTTCATATATCCCGCTCTGGCAACTATATCTGTATATACTCCATCATTAAAAATTTTTGTATCATAAGCAGAAATAATATACTTATCTATATGAGAATTTCCTGTAATATTTTTATAATCCATTCCTCCTTTTGTGTAATCAACAGACGCTCCTCTATGTGCTGTTCCGTTTTGTACAGAATAAACTTTATCATACCCAACTTGTGTAATATAGTTTCTTAATCTGTATTCATTGTTTTCTCCTACTCTGTCATTTCTTAATCTTACCCAGATACCGTCTTGTCCTTCGGCGAAAGTTATATCTCCAAGACGCTTATTCAAATTATCCATATAAACTGCAGAAGCATAATTTGCTTTTGACATTTCTATAACAGATTTTGTAATATCATTATCTCTGTTTGGTTTTTCCGGCTTGTTAATCGGCGGTACTATTTCAGATTGATTATTTTGATTTTCTGCAGGTGGTTTTATTTCCGGTTTATTTTCTGGTTTATCCACTGGTGGATTTATTTCCGGCTGTTTGTTTTCATCTTCTGCAGGCGGTTTTATTTCCGGTTTATTTTCTGGTTTATCTACTGGCGGATTTATCTCCGGTTGTTTGTTTTCATCTTCTGCAGGTGGTTTTATTTCTGGTTCTTGAGGTTTTGGTGCAGGCACTAAAGGAATACCGGGAATTATTTCATATTCTTTTGTAATATACCAATTTTCACCATCTTTATAATTTTTTAAATTATATTTATCGTTGAAAATATTTTTATCTGTATAATTTTTATTCTGCTCATCGTCAATATCAAAAGCTTCTTTGTTTACTTTTACTCCTACATCCTGAATACCTCTTTCTTCTATTACTGTATCTTTAAAAGTAACTTTTCCTTTTGCATTTTTACTAAGTGTAGCAAAACGAACTTTTTCTCCTTTTTCTAATGCTTTCAAATCTATATCTTGTAAATTTAATTTATTTTCAGAAATTTCTTTTCCATTCTCAGAAATAAAGTTTTGAACATATAACATATTTCCTTGATCTTTATTTTTTGTATTTACATATACATTAAATATTCCTTCTCCCTTTAAATCTTTAATATGTACTTTAGATGTTTTATCTGCAGCCAGATCTATTTTTCCACCATTTAAATTTAAATTTGTAATACTATTTGAATTTCTTGGTACCCAAACACTATCCTTATCCATATTCAATATAATTTTTCCTTCTTGAGAAGTTCCTATATTATCCCTTACTTGTCCTATAAAAAGTGAACCTATTCCTTTTTCGTTTTTACCTTTTAAATCAAGTTCTATTCTTGATTCATCCTCAGAAGAAATAAGTGCCCAATTATACTTGGAAGGGATAAACTTATTTTCTCTATAACTTTTAATTTCATCTGAATCTAAAGCTATTTCAACATTTCCAGATTTAATTTTATTTGATTTTTTTATATTGATATTAGATTTTTTATTTGAGATAATATCTCCTAAGATACTTATTTTTCCGTCAGCTGTTAAATTTATATTTGAACCGTTTTCAGCTGTAATTCCATCTTTTTTTCCTTGAATGTCTATATTTTCTGAATTTAATATAATTATTCCGCCGTCAGCTCCATAAATTACTTGTTCACTATCTTCTTCTATGGATTTTAAAATTATATCTTTTCCTTCCATAAAAATATTAGGAGTAGTTCCTTTGCTGTTTCCTCTTGCTACCAAAGCATGTGCTGGTGCTTCTACAACAATTTTTTCTGCTGCTTTTAAAACAACATTAGCACTTTTAGAAACTATTCCTTTATTTTTATTGTCTTTTATTTTTATATTTTCAGCTTCCAAACTTACATCTGTAGTTCGTCCTGTCTGATTTGAAGCATATATTCCAATTTCGTTAGAAGTGATATTTATATTTCCCTTACCTGATTTTAAGTCAACTCCATTTTCAAAATCAAGATTATCAAATCTTCCTGAATAAATTCCCTCTATCTGTGAATTTATATTTATGTCCCCATTAACATTACGAATTTTTACGCTTCCTGTTTTTGTATCAATACCTCTATATCCATCAATTTTTATGCTTTCACTTCCAAAAATATCTACATTTCCTCCTCTTTCAGCTAGAATAGCCCCATTTTTATAAAAATATTTATTATTTTTTTTATTTCCTGTTATTTTTATATTTTCACCATGCAAAGTAATTTTTGATTCTTCAGTTGCTCTAACTCCAAATCCATGTTCTTTTGCAGATTTTTCATCACCTGCAGTTGTTATTTCTATTTCTTTAGAAGTTAATCTTAATGATGAACCTTTACCATTTACATATGCTCCTGTTTTAGCATCTTTTAAAGAAATTTTTTCTTTAGCTTCAATAATTGCACTTCCATTATTTACATTAATATTTGTTTCATAGGCACTGTCTGTTCCTTTAGAATTTCCAATTTCTACATTTCTAAAATCTGATATAGCTACATCTCCTTGACCATTCACTTCTATAGCATTTTTTACTTTATATCCCTTAGAATCTATTTTCAAATCTTTGTCATCTTCTAATGTTTTGATAACCATCCATTCTTTTTCACTTTTTATTGCGTTATCCGAATCTTTTTCAGCAAGTAATTCTCCACTTCCATAAAATTGAATTTGTGGTTTTCCAATGCCTGAAAAGTTTTTTACATATAAACCTTTATTTGAAAAATTAAGAATAGTTTTATCTTTGTTGGTAAAATTATACACTCCTTTTTCTATTCCGTTAGAATCTAGATTGTATTCTTTTTTCTCATAATCATATGGTTTGGAAATAATTTCAGACATTGACATTGTCCCTGTAATCATAAATACTGTTACTAAAGCTGTTGTAATTTTTACCTTCCTTTTTAAAAATCTTTTTAATAATACTTCTGTGTTGTTAGCCATAGTTTCCTCCCTCGTTTTAAATTATAAGTGGTTGCCTGTTTCTGCTTCTTTAAGCAAAAAAAAACAACCACAAAATTGTAAATAATAATTTTGTGATTGCAACTGGCTGCCATTCAAATACTTCCAGGCCCTATAG
>UQXM01000082.1 GCA_900545035.1 uncultured Fusobacterium sp.
CAGTTGGGAGAGCACCTGCCTTACAAGCAGGGGGTCATAGGTTCAAGTCCTATTGCGACCACCATTTATTTAATGGGGGTGTAGCTCAGTTGGTTAGAGCGCCTGCCTGTCACGTAGGAGGTCGCGAGTTCGAATCTCGTCACTCCCGCCATTATAAAAATTATAAGACACAGAAATGTGTCTTTTTTTATTTTCAAGAATGATATATTAAAATAGTAAATTGTGGTATAATAAATATACTACATGAAATTTTTAGGAGGCATGATTATGGAAGAAAGCATAACAGGAATAGCAGCAGTAATTCAAAATCCAAAGACGCAATTGTTTATCGACAGTATGATAGACAGTATAGGAAAAATACTTCCGAAAATAGCAATAAGAATGGTTTGGGTAATATTTATCCTTATTATAATGAAACCGGTTGTAAATATGGTAATCAAAACATTAAAAGCTGTTCTGCACAGAGGAAAAGCAGATCCGCTTTTAGAATCTTTTCTTGTTTCTCTTGTTAAAACAGTTGTTTATATTGGATTTTTCTTTTTAATAATAAGCGGAATAGGTATTCAGGCTACATCTCTTGTAGCAATTCTTGGTACAGCAGGTATCGCAGTAGGTTTGGCATTACAGGGAAGTTTGGCAAATCTTGCTGGAGGAGTGTTGATACTTTTCTTTAAGCCGTTTTTAAAAGGGGAATACATAACAGCAGCAGCAGGTTCGGGAACGGTAACGGCAATTCATATTCTTTATACAACTCTTACAACTCCTGACAACAAGAGAATAATTATTCCTAACGGACAGCTGGCTAACGGAGCTGTAACAAATATTTCCAGAGAACCTGAAAGAAGAGTTGATATGGTGATATCAACATCTTATGATACACCTGTTGAAAAGGCAAAAGCTGTTCTTAAAAGAATAGCAGAGGGAAACAGTAAAGTGCTTCACGAAAAAGGTTATACAATCAGATTGAATGCCCACAGTGCAAGTTCTCTTGATTATGTTTTCAGAGTATGGGCAAAATCGGAGGACTATTGGGATGTATATTTTACTATGATGGAAACAGTAATAGTTGAATTTGCAAAAGAAGGAATTGAAATTCCTTATCAGAAAATTGATATATATAATAAATAATATTGCAAAAACCTGCGGAAGATTCCGCAGGTTTTCTAATATATACAGATATGATTAACTGTAAAAAATAAAATAAATTTTTAATATTAAAATATCTGCATAATTTTTTTCCAAAAATTTTTGAAATTTTATAAAAATCAAAGAATAAACAGCTCACAAACTGTGAAACAATGGGAAAGTCAGAGAGGTGTGTCAAAAGCTTAAAATATTTCCAAAAAAAAATGAAAGGAATTTTAGTTGAACACAGTGAGGTAAAAAAGTATAATCAAATTAATTAAAAAGGAGGAAGAGCCATGCCGATAACAGTAAAATTATTAGATATGGTAAGAAGTATTAAAGAAAGCGGAGTAACATCTCTGATAGAAAATGCAAAAGCTATTGGTATCAGTGAAAGAAATCTGAGATACAAAATAGATGACTATAACTATTACTTGAAACAGCTGGGACTTCCTGAAATAGAAATAAGAAAAAGGGAGCTTGTGGTAAAAAATTCACTTGAAGAAATAGTTGAGAGAGTAGCAGGAAATATGTCTCTTTACTCTTTTACAAAAGAAGAGAGAGAAAAAGTAATACTGACGGATATATTTTTTAATAATGAAAAAACAACACTTGAAAATCTTGAGAATAAATGTGAAGTCAGCGAACTTACTTTAAGAAATGATTTGAAAGCTCTGGAGGATTATGTAAAAACATTTATTATATCTCTCGATATGAAAACTCTTAATTATTATGGAGAGGAGAAAAATACAAGAAGACTTTTCTTGGATATTCTTCTTAAAAATTATACAATCAGATATTTGGACAATGGAAAAATAAAAATAGAAAAAAATTATCAGTATGGATTTTTTATCTGTTGGAATAAAATGGATGAATATTTTTCAGAGGAAAATATTGAAAAGGCTGTAAAAATTTTGAAACAGATACTTGATGCGGCGAAAAAAACAGTGGGAGACGAAAATTTTAAAGTTCTTCTTTTTTATATACTGATAGCTCTTAAAAGACATGAGGAATACCCTATTAAATTTTTAAAAAATATGGAATTTTTGGAAAAAAGTGAAGAGTATTCTAAAGTTGAAAAAACTTTTTCAGAATATGGTTTTTCAAAAAGTGAAATTTTTAACATGACGGAATATTTTTTGGGAAGCCACAGTTTTGGTTTTGATGCTTCGTTTTATATAAACTGGGTGCAGATAGAAATATCTATGATGAGACTCATAAAAGAAGTTGCAAAAAGCGGATATGAAGAACTTGAAAAAGATATGTTCCTGCTTGAAAATCTTATAAATCATATTAAGCCGGCAATATACAGAGCTAAAAAAGGTATCAGGCTTCCATGTGAGATTTATGACGAGTTTAAAGAAACTTATCCTCTTGTTTTAAATCTTGTGTCAAAAGCATGGGATAAAGTAGGCATTGATATAAAAATAAGTGATGATGAGCTGGCTTATATTGCAATGCATTTTCAGCTTGCGATGAAGAGAATAAAAAGTAAAAAGCTTGAAAATATTCTTATCGTATGCGGAGCGGGATACAGCACATCAAGATTTTTGTCAGCCAGCATAAAGGAACATTTCAATGTAAATATTGTGGATATTATTCCGTATAATGAACTTGAAAATTACAAAAATGAAGATATAGATTTGGTAGTAACTACTATTGATGGAGTAAAATTTAAAGATATAAAAGTTTTAAAGGTTTCACCTATTTTAAGTACGGAAGATATTATAAGACTGAAAAATGAAAAACTTTCATATGCTAAAAATATAAAACTTTCGGATATTTTGGAAACTGTAAAAAAATATTCAGATAATTTGAGAGAAAAAGAATTTATAAATGAAATAAAAGAAAAATTCAAAACCCTTATACTTGATGACACAGTAAATGATAAAGGACTTGGATTTTTAGAACTTCTTGCTCCTTCCAGAATAAGTATTATAGAAGATAAAATAAAATCTTGGGAAGAGGCTGTGGAAAGAAGTGCTCTTTCAATGATAGAAGAAGGTTTTGTGGGAGAAGATTATCCTAAAGAAATAATTGAGCTTGTAAACTCCTTTGGAAATTATATGGTTGTGCAGGATGGAATATTTTTAGGACATAGCGGAAACAGTACTTCTATAAATAAAAGTGGAATAAGTTTTGCTTTTTTTAAACAGTCTGTTGAATTTCCTGAAAAAGAAAAAGTCAGACTGGTAATAACTCTTTCCAGCAGAGACAAACGAGAACATTTGAACGGACTTATGGAGTTTCTTGGAGTAATGAGAAGAAAATCTTTAATACAGGAATTGGACAAGCTTGATACGACAAATAAAATTTATAAAAAAATAGAGGAATTTATTAATGAGGGGGAAAACTAGATGCTTACAAAAGAAAGTTTAGTAATGCTTGATGTTGAGTGTGCATCAAAGCAGGAAATTATTGAAATGATGGCAAAAAAAGTAGCAGATGAGGGGATAGCAGAAAATTATGATGAATTTTTGGCTTCTCTTATGGCAAGAGAGGAAATTTCTGCCACAGCAGTGGGATATGATGTAGGACTTCCACACGGAAAAAGTACAACTGTAAAAGCAGCTGCAGTTGCATTTGCAAGACTTAAAAATCCTGTTCTTTGGAGTGAAGAAGAGAAAGAAAATGCAAAAATGGTGTTTATGCTTGCAATTCCTGACGGAGAAAAAGGAACTACACATATTAATATTTTAGTAGAACTTTCTAAAAAAATATTGGACGATGATTTCAGAGCGGGACTTGAAAAAGCACAGACAGCAGAAGAGGCTGTAAAACTTATAAATGGGTAATCAAAATATATTAAAAAATAAAATATAAAAAATATTAAGGAGGAAGTAAAGTGAAACAAGCATTAGCAAAATTTAAACAAGATTTACTTTTTGGAACAAGCCATATGATTCCATTTATAGTTGCGGGAGGTGTTCTTCTTTCACTTGCTGTTATGCTTAGTGGTAAAGGGGCTGTTCCTGAAACAGGAATATTAAAAAACATTTCTGATATGGGTATTGCCGGACTTACAATATTCCCTATGATTTTAGGAGGATATATTGCTTATTCAATAGCTGACAAACCCGGTCTTGCACCTGCGATGATAGGTTCTTGGATTGCGGTAAGCCAATATAAAACAGGATTTTTAGGAGCAATAGTTGTAGGATTTTTGGCAGGTTATGTAGTTAATATGTTAAAGAAAATTCAATTACCGGATTCTCTTAAATCAGTAAAAACTATATTTATATTCCCGCTTGTCGGAACATTTATAGTTTGTGCAATAGTTATGTGGGTAATCGGAACTCCGATAGCTATGATGATGGAAGCATTAAATGGTTGGCTTTCTTCAATGCAGGGAGCAAGTAAAGCACTTTTAGGAGCTATTCTTGGAGGAATGACAGCATTTGACATGGGAGGACCAATCAATAAAGTTGCTACTCTTTTTGCACAAACACAAGTTGGAACTCAACCATGGCTTATGGGAGGAGTCGGAATAGCTATCTGTACTCCGCCAATCGGAATGGGACTTGCTACACTTCTTGCTCCTAAAAAATATGACAAAGGTGAAAAAGAAGCAGGAAAAGCTGCAATATTTATGGGGCTTGTAGGAATATCAGAGGGAGCAATTCCTTTTGCTGCAAATGATCCTTTAAGAGTTCTTCCTTCAATAGTTGCCGGTGGAATTGTGGGAAATGTAATAGGATTTTTAATGAATGTAATTAACCATGCTCCTTGGGGAGGTTGGATTGTACTTCCTGTAGTAGAAGGAAAAATGGGATATGTTATAGGAACAATAGCAGGGTCTCTTACAACAGCAATAATAGTAAATATATTAAAAAAACCTGTGGCTGAAAAAGAAGCGACAGCAGCTTCTTCAGCAGATGAAGATGTAGATATGGAAATGGATTTCTAATTTGAAAAGTTGTATAATAAATTAAGGGAAATTATGGGATAGGTATTTGAAAAAGTAAAAAATATCTGGAAATTGCAAGGAGATGTAAAAAATATGAAAATAATCGGAGTAACAGCTTGTCCTTCAGGTGTTGCACATACATATATGGCAGCTGAAGCATTAAAAAAAGCAGGAGAAAAATTAGGAGTGGAAGTTAAGATTGAAACTCAAGGGGGAATTGGAATAGAAAATGTTCTTACTCCTGAAGATGTAAAATCTGCTGACTATGTAGTTCTTACAAAAGAAGTAGCTATCAAAAATGAAGAAAGATTTGAAGGAAAAAAAGTAGTCAGAGTTGCAATTACTGATGCTGTTAAAAAAGCTGAAGCAATTGTGAACAAATTAAAAGCACACTATGAAGCTAATAAATAGTATTTATACACAACAACTAAAAAATCCGTGAAAGCGATTCACGGATTTTTTTTTGATGATGTTTTTTATTTGAAAAAGCAGCGAATCTCTTCCAAAAAATCATTTACAATACTTTTTTCTGCTTTTTCTATTTTTTCAATATCCTCTTCTATTATATCTTTGTTTTCTCTTATCATCATAAGAAGAAATCCTATTGTAAGAAAAATTCCTGCTATCCAGATAGATTTCAGTTTCATATATTTTGCACAGATAACTCCGAGAGAAGCTCCGACAGCAAAAACAAAAATTGCTCCGTAGTAGTATGTACATTTATATCTCAGCTCTTTGTTTTTGGTAATGTGATATTTAGCCAAAAACTCTGTTGCACTTCTCATATTTCCGATACACATTGTTGTGGCGAAAGGTATTCCTCTGAATTTTCTGAAAGTATTTACCTGTACAGCACATGAAAAAGAAAGAATAACATTTGCGGGGACATTCAGCGAAGAAGGCATAAATCCTACTGCAATCATAACAAGAATTTCCAAAAAAAGAATGATTTGTCTCCAATGAATTTTTTGGCTGTCTTTATAAATATATCTTATCCATTCAGTAAAATATATTCCTCCTATAAAAGCTCCGATTGGAAGAAGATAATGGAGAGCTGTGGTAAAATTTCCCGAGACGAGATGTCCTCCGAAGAGAACAATATTTCCGGTTTGTGCATTTACGAAAACTTTATCTCTACATATGTAGGAATAGGCATCTTGAAATCCTCCCGAAAGAGAGAGAAAAAATGCCAGGAGAAGTGAATCTGATATTTGATTTTTAAATTTATTTTTTAATTTCATAATAAAAGTCCTTTTTAAATACAACTGATATATCATTAAATAAGATTATACTATAAAGTTTTAAGAATGTAAAAACAAAAAAATAAAAAAATCATTGACAATCAATGGGAAATTTACTATACTAATAGGGTAAGATTTTTATTGTAAAGAAGAAACTCCCTGTTTCTCACCTTGTGGGCAAAGGCTTACATAAGGTTATCATTTAATTTTTATAATTAAAGCTGAGATTTACAGGGTGTATTGTGTACCCTGTTTTTTTATACATATATTTTATTGGGAGGTGTTAATTATTTCAGATAAAGTTAGAATTAACGAAAAAATAAAAGGGAAAGAATTTAGAATTATTTCCAGTGCAGGAGAACAGTTAGGAATTATGTCCATAGCTGATGCTCTTGAAGCAGCGAGAAAAGAGGAGCTTGACTTAGTGGAAATTTCTCCTGCTGCAGTTCCGCCAGTATGTAAAATAATGGATTATGGAAAATATAAATATGAGCAAACAAGAAAAGCCAAAGATGCTAAGAAAAAACAAAAAGTAGTGGTTGTTAAAGAAGTAAAGCTTAGAACAAGAATAGATGACCACGATTTGGAAACAAAAATAAATGCTGTTAAAAAATTCTTGGAAAAAGATAATAAAGTCAAAATTACTTTAGTTCAGTTTGGAAGAGAGAGAAGCTATCAGGATATGGGTATCGAACTTCTGGATCAAGTGGCTGAAAAGCTTAATGATGTAGCTGAAGTAGAGAAAAGATATAAAGAAAGTCAAAAATACTTAATGTTATCGGCAAAAAAATAGTTTTATAGATTGAGAGGAGGAACACACAATGCCAAAAATGAAAACTCACAGAGGGACTGCGAAAAGAGTAAAAGTAACAGGAACAGGAAAATATGTTGTAAAACATTCAGGAACAAGCCATATTTTAACTAAAAAAACAAGAAAAAGAAAAAATAGATTAAAGAAAGATTTTGTTGTTTTAGATATTCATAAAAAAGATATGGTTGCATTATTACCATACGGAGTAGGAAGATAATTACCGAATTTTCGAGAATATATTTAGGAGGATGTAATGAGAGTTAAAACTGGTATAGTAAGAAGAAGAAAACATAAAAAAGTTTTAAAAGCGGCTAAAGGATTCAGAGGAGCTTCTGGTGACGTTATAAAACAAGCTAAACAAGCTACAATGAGAGCTGCGGCTTATTCTACAAGAGATAGAAAAGTTAGAAAAAGAAAAATGAGACAATTATGGATCATAAGAATTAATGCAGGAGCAAGAATCAATGGATTAACTTACTCTACATTAATGAACGGTTTAAAAAGAGCAGGAATTGTGTTAGACAGAAAAGTTCTTGCTGATATGGCTTTAAATAATGCAGAAGGATTTGCTAAATTAGCAGAAACTGCAAAAGCAGCTTTATAATTAAAAAAATAATTTTTTAAAGACAGAGAGAAATTTTCTGTCTTTTTTTATGGATTAAATGTGATATTATTTAATTAAAAAAATAAAAATTTTTCAGTAAGAAAAATATTGATTTGTAAAGTCTCGTTTCATTCTTGTAAAAATATTTTTTATTTTTTTAAAAAAAGTAGTTGACGAATTTCGGTTCTTGTGGT